>VGIX01000102.1 GCA_016867725.1 Candidatus Effluviviaceae Genus I sp. | reverse complement strand
CAGTGTCACGGTCGCCTCGCCGCGGCCGTCGAGCACGGCGTTGCCCGTGTACATGTTGGCCATCTCGTCGCTCTCGACACAGGAGTGCTGGAGGTACTTGCCCGTCGGGTCGAGCGGGTGGTCGATCTTGAACGCCTTCGTCCCGGCCGTCAGCGTGCCGGTGACGTGCGCGTTCCCGGAGAAGTAACCGGCGTAGTTGGTCGTCCCGCCGGCGGCCTGCCCGAAGATGCCGTAGTTGTTGGTCCCGCTGGCTGCGTAGCCGTAGACGGCGAAGTTGGTGCCGGACCCGCCGTTCACCAGGCCGTAGACGCCGCGGTACGAGGAAGAGCCCGTCGGCTGGACATAGCCCACGAGGCCACGATAGCCGCCCTGGAAGTAGCCGCCGAAACCGAGGTTATCGCCCGGGACGCTCTTGCCGTACACGCCGATCGGGTCAATGCTCGAGCCGACAGCTGTGCACTCGCCGTGGACGGCGTGCGCCGCGTCGCTCGCCATGCTCGTCGTGAAGTAGCCGCCGTACTCAGTGCTGGTGGCCGCTCTGACGTCGCCGCTGAACGTCGCGCCTGCCCCATCGATGCGTCCGTTCCCGTCCACTGCGAAGTTGGTGATGCCGCCGCGGTCGCACTCGATGTACTGGAAGCCGTCGGGCGACCCGGACGGCACGGTGATCTGCAGGATGTCGTTCCCGGCCGAAGGAGTGGATGTGCGGTTGATGTTGACGGCTCGCCCCAGGTTGGAGCCCGCATGCTCGACGTAGAGGGCCTCAGTGCTCGCTGCGCTGTAGACGTCCAGCTTCCCGTCGGGCGTCGAGTCACCGACGCCGACGTTCCCCGTGACGCCCGAGTACATGTCGATGCCACTGATGACCCAGTCGGCGTCGCTCCCGGCGGCCGCCTGCCACGTGCCGACGCCGGACGCGTCGGACGTGAGGACCCTGCCGGCCGCGGCGCCGGTCGACATGGCGAACCCGCCTGTCGTCACGGTCGAGTCCACGGTGATGCCCGTCCCGCCGATGAAGTGCGCCGCGGGAGCGCCGGAGTTCGTCGTCTCGGCCACGAGGGCCCCTCCCGCGTATCCCGACTGCGCGTAGACCGCCTCGGCGCTCGACGAGTAGAAGTGCCCTCCGCGGGCGCCGCAGCGGCCGCTGGCGTAGATCGCTGTGTTCACCGGCGGCTCGCTGATCGACGGCGCGCACGCGTGGAAGGCGGCCGCGGTGCCGAGCCGGTTCGACACGAACAGAGCGGTGGTATCCCCGGTCGCCTCGTTCGTCACACGCGCGCCGGCGTTGCGACCCGTCTCCACTTCGAGCCGCGCGTCCGGCGTCGAGGTGCCGACACCGACGTTCCCGACCTCATGATGAACGTTGTCGCCGTCCACCTCCCAGCCGCCGCCCACCAGGTTGTCCGCGAACGCCGCGTGGGCGGCGTAGGGGACGGTTTCGAACGCGACGCGAGGAGTCAGCTCCGCGTCGTGCCCGATCTGGATGGAGAGCCAGTACGGGACGAGGAAGTCGAGCGTTGTGAGCGACACCACGCTCCCGAGGTGCGCGTTCATGATGCCGCCGGAGATGGGGATGAGCTGGGGTTCCGACCACAGAGCCGTGCCCCCCACGGCGACGTCGTAGATC
>VGIX01000101.1 GCA_016867725.1 Candidatus Effluviviaceae Genus I sp. | reverse complement strand
GAGATAGTGCTGAACCTCAAGCAGCTCCGCCTCAAGCTCCACAGCGACGGCCCGGAGACGCTTCACCTCCGGCGGGACGCCGAGGGCATCGTGAAGGCCGCGGACTTCCAGCCCAACCCGAACGTTGAGATCATGAACCCGGACCACCACATCGCCACGCTCGGGGCGGACGCGAAGCTCGTGATGGAGGTGTCTATCGGGGCCGGCCGCGGGTACGTCCAGGCGGAGGACCACGGGTTCGACGACAAGCCCATCGGGTTCATCGCGGTGGACTCGGTGTTCTCGCCGGTGAAGAAGGTGAGCTACGAGGTCGAGAACACGCGCGTGGACCAGCGCACGGACTACGACAAGCTGACGCTCGAGGTGTGGACGGACGGCACCGTGACGCCGGTGGACGCGGTGTCGTTCGCGGCGAAGCTGCTCAAGGACCACCTGCTGCTCTTCATGGCCTTCGACGTGGAGCCGGTGGAGGAGAGGATCGAGGAGATCGACGAGGAGAGGCTCCAGCTCATCGAGCTTCTCAATCACGGTGTGGAGGAACTCGAGCTTTCCGTTCGGTCCTCGAACTGCCTCAAGGACGCCGGGATCAGAACGCTCGGCGACCTCGTGCAGAAGTCCGAGGCGGAGATGCTCAAGTACCGGAACTTCGGCCGCAAGTCGCTCCAGGAGCTCGTGGACATCCTGGCCGACCTCGGCCTCCAGTTCGGGATGGACGTGGACGCGGCGCTGGCCGGGGAGCTCATGCCTCCGGCGGCGATGGAGGCGTCCGAACCGGCGCTCTTCGAGGGCGAGGTCGGCGCTGAGGCCGATCCCGCTGCCGACGGGCCCGCTGAAGGGGGCGAGGGGACCGATGCGACACAGGTGTAGGGGAAGGAAACTCGGCCGCACGTGGGCACACAGGAAGTCCATGCTGCGGAACATGGTGACCTCGCTCATCGAGCACGAGCGGATCGAGACGACCGACGCGAAGGCCAAGGAGGTGCGGTCCGTCGCGGAGCGGCTCGTCACGCTCGCGAAGCGGGGGAACGGGAGCGTGGCGGCCCGCCGGCGCGCCGCGAGGGTGGTGCGGGACAGGAAGCTCGTGAAGAAGCTGTTCGAGGAGCTGGCGCCGCGCTATGCGGACCGGCCGGGCGGCTACACGCGCATCGTGAAGGTCGAGACGCGGCTCGGTGACTCCGCGCCTCTCTCGATCCTGCAGTTCGTGACCGAGCCTGTGACCTTCAAGGAGCGGAAGCCGAAGGCGGAGGAGGCGGTCGAGCCGCTGCGCCGCCGGGCCGAGGAGCCCGCGCCGCCGGTTGAGGGCGCTGTTGAGGCCGCGGAGGCGGCGCCGGGCGACGCTGCCAAGGGCGAAGGGGAGTGAGGATGGTCACCGCGCGGGCGGGGCGGGCGGCGCGGACGCGCCGCTGCCGGCTGAGCGCAGGAGACTGGAAACGGGCGCCGGGGGCCACCCTCGGCGCTCTTGTCTTCTGTGTCCTGTGCGCGTGCGGGATGTGCCTCGGGGGTTGCTCCGCGATCGGGTCCGGGCGCCCGGCAGAGCCGCTCGCGGCGTCGGGGATGCCCGCGACGGCGCGTCCCGAAGGTCCGCCCGGCGCCGGCAGGCCTCCCGATGGGGCGTGGGACGCGCTCACCGACCAGCCGATCCGCGTCGGGCTCGCGGCGAGCGTCGAGAGCGTCGTCGTGTCGGCGAGGGG
>VGIX01000100.1 GCA_016867725.1 Candidatus Effluviviaceae Genus I sp. | reverse complement strand
TCGTCTCCCGGGAGAACGGCTATCGGAGGGCGGAGGCTCTCGCCCTCGAGTGTCTGGCGACCCTCGAGCTCGACCAGCGGAAGCCGGAGTCGGCGCTCGCGACGCTCGACAAGGCGATCGCGGCGGCGTACCGCGTGTCGGCCGGCAGCGACGTGGTCGGTGAGGTGCTCAGGCGGCGGGCCGAGGCCCTCTACGCGCTTGGGCGCCTCGACGACGCCGAGCGTGACTGCAACGACGCGCTGCGGCTCACGAGGAGCGTCGGCGACCGGATCGAGGAGGGCGCGACGCTTCGGACCATGGCGGCCGTGCACTACGCGCGGGGCGAGCGAGTGGCCGCGGAGACGCTGCTGTGTCAGGCGGAGGAGACGCTGCGCAGAACGGGCGAGTGCTTCGAGCTCGCGCGCGCGACGCTCACCGGCGCCGTGGGACTCAGGGAGTCGTCCGGGCGGGAGATCCCGCTCGACACCATCGAAGCGCGACTCTCGTCCGCAGAGGCCGTGTTCACCCGCGTCGGCGCGGGCGACTGGGTCGCGCGGTGCGAGCTCGAGCGCGGCAAGGCGCTCAAGGCCGGCGGCGAGCCGGACCGCGCGAGGACGTGGTTCGAGCGCGCGCGGCTGCGCTTCGAGGTCGCGCGGGACGAGCACGGGCTCTCCGAGGTCGACGCGGCCGTCGGCGAGCTCGACGCCGAGCTGGCGGGGACGAGCGTCGGTGGTGGCGGCCGCTACGCGGCCATCGCGGAGGGCTACCGGTTCCTCGAGATGTCGGAACCCGGCGCCGACGACCTCTACCGGTTCGCGGGCAGCATCGCCGACGCGCTTCTCGTCGGGCGGCTCGCGCTGTTCTCGGTCGCCGAGAGCGGCCCGTCGGTCGCCGCGTCCGTGGACCGGACCGGCAGGGGTGTGGCCGATGTCACGAAGTTCGTGCGGGCCACCATCGACGTGCGCGGACACGGAAGCCCGCTCGTGCTGAGCGAGGGGCGACTCAAGGACGCCTCCGCCCCCGGCGGCGCGGGCGCCGTCGCGATCATCCCGGTCAGGACCGGGCTCGCCCGCGACCGCGTGTTCCTGCTGTACGCGGAGCGCGAGCGCTCCGAGGGCCAGGCGGCCTTCACGCAGGACGATGTCGAGTTCATGGGCGCGGCGGCGCGCATGCTCGGGCTCGCGTACGGGCGCGCCATCGAGTCGAAGACGTGGGAGGCCGACGGGAGGCTGGCTCAGCACCTCGGCGGGTCGCCCGCCTTCTCGGGGATCATCACGCGGAGCCCGGAGATGCTCCGCATCCTCGAGGACGTCGAGCGCCTCAAGGAGAGCAGGGTTCCCGTCGTCATCCGCGGCGAGTCCGGGACGGGCAAGGAACTCATCGCCCGGGCGGTCCACGAGGGCGGGAGGAGCAAGACCGGCCACTTCGTGGCACTGAATGCCGGCGCCATCGCTCCCCACCTCCAGGAGAGCGAGCTCTTCGGGCACGTCAAGGGCGCCTTCACGGACGCCGACCGCGACCGCGAGGGGCTCGTGCAGGCCGCGGGGGGCGGGACGCTCTTCCTCGACGAGATCGGCGAGATGAGCCCGCAGCTTCAGGTGAAGCTCCTGAGGTTCCTGCAGAACGGCGAGTACCGGCGGGTCGGCGAGAGCCTGACGAGGACGAGCGACGCCCGCGTGGTCTCGGCGAGCAACAAGGACCTGAGCGAGGCCGTGAGGAACGGCACCTTCC
>VGIX01000099.1 GCA_016867725.1 Candidatus Effluviviaceae Genus I sp. | reverse complement strand
AGAACTGGGCGTTCGCCTCCGGTGCGTCACCTCCGCAGATGAACGAGACATCCTGGTCACCGTCGGCATCTAGGTCGCACGCAACTGGCCTACCGTAGTTAGCCCCCTGGGGAGCCAGCTCATGCGCGGGCGTCCAGTACACCACGGACTGCCCCGCCGCGGCCGCGGCCCACAAGAGAGACAGCGCCACCATCACGACACCGATCGCAGTTCGTGCCATCGGGATCACCTCCTGTCCTGGTCGCAGTCCCGCAGGACGCCCTCGGACCAAGGTTCGATGCACACGGTCTATTGTACCAAAGCCCCCCCCGTCTATCAACCCCGGCATAGTGACGCCGCGGAGTCTCCCCCGCGGCGCCGCCCTCTGCATGATCTACCGGCCTGTCGCCCCAGCCCCTACCCCACCTTCTCCGACACCGACTTCCCCTGCAGGAACAGCAGGAGGTAGTCGCGGCTCCCGGCCTTCGAGTCGGTCCCCGACATGTTGAACCCGCCGAACGGGTGCACGTCCACGAGCGCCCCCGTGCACTTCCGGTTCAGGTACAGGTTCCCCACGTGGAACTCGGCCCTCGCGCGGTCGAGCTTCTCGCGGTTCCTCGAGAACACCGCGCCCGTCAGGCCATACTCCGTGTCGTTCGCGACCCTAAGCGCGTCGTCGTAGTCCTGCGCCTTGATGACCGCGAGCACGGGGCCGAAGATCTCCTCCTGGCCGATCGTGTCGCGCGACCGCACGTCCGCGATGACCGTCGGCTCGACGAAGAACCCGTTCGACAGCCCCGCGACCGCCTTCCCGCCGCACAGGAGCCGCCCGCCCTCTTTCACGGCGATGTCCGCGTACTTCAGGATCGTCTCCATCGCGCGCCGGTTCACGACCGGGCCCATCCAGTTCGCGGGGTCCTTCGTCGGACCGACGGTGATCTTCCTCGCGAGCGCGACGAGCTTCTCGAGGAACGCGTCGTAGACGTCCTTCACGACAATCGCCCGCGAGCACGCCGAGCACTTCTGCCCCTGGAACCCGAACGCAGCGGCAAGCACGCCCTGCGCGGCCGCGTCGAGGTCGGCCTCGCCGTCCACGACGATGCCGTCCTTCCCGCCCATCTCCGCGACGACGCGCTTGATCCACATCTGCCCGGGCTGCGTTCTCGCGGCGAGCTCGACGATCGAGAGCCCGACCGCGCGCGACCCGGTGAACGAGATGAACCGCGTGCGCGGGTGCGCGACGAGCGTGTTGCCGATGGCCCCGCCGCTTCCGGTGATGAAGTTGAGCACGCCGGGCGGGAGTTTCGCCTCCTCCATGATCTCGACGAACTTCTGCGCGATGAGCGGCGAGTCGCTCGACGGCTTGAGGACGACCGTGTTGCCGGTGACGATGGCGGCCGACGTCATGCCGGCGAGGATTGCGAGCGGGAAGTTCCACGGCGGGATGACCAGGCCCACGCCGAGCGGGATGTAGAAGTAGCTGTTCTGCTCCCCGGGAAGCTCGGTGAGCTCCTGGGGCTGCGCGTAGCGGAGCATCTCGCGCGCGTAGAACTCGAGGAAGTCGATGGCCTCGCACGTGTCGGCGTCGGCCTCGACCCAGTTCTTCCCCACCTCGAGCACCATCGTCGCGTCGAGCTCGAGCCTGCGGCGGCGCATGATCTCGGCGGCCTTGAAGAGGTAGTCCGCGCGGTCGCCGGGCGGCACGCGGCTCCACTGCTCGAACGCCGCGTCGGCGGTCTTCACGGCCCTCTCGGCGATGTCCACGGTGCCCTTCTGGAAGAGCCCGAGGACCTGACCCTTGTCGGACGGGTTGATGGTCTTGAAGGTCCCGTCGCCCTTCAGCCGCTCGCCGCCGACGACGATGTCGTACTCCTTCCCCGCCTCGGCCTCCACGCGCGCGATGGCCTCGGCCATCTTCTTCCTGAGGGCCTCGTCGGCGAACGTG
>VGIX01000098.1 GCA_016867725.1 Candidatus Effluviviaceae Genus I sp. | reverse complement strand
GCGGCGCGGGTCATCGACTACAAGACGGGGAAACCGCAGGCGACGGCGAGCGCCGTCTTCGACCGCGGACGCACGCTGCAGCTTCCCGTGTATATCCTCGCGGCGCAGGCCATGCTCGACGCGGCCGCGCGCGGGGCGAAGGTCGAAAGCGCGGAGTACCTCTACGTCACGGCGCAGCGGCGCGAGTCGCGCTCGCTCTCGCGGGAGGACCTCGAGGGCGCCCGGGACGACTTCGCGAAGGCCGTCGGGCTCATCGTGAAGGGCATCGCCGAGGGCATGTTCTTCCCGTGGCCCGAGGAGAACCGCTGCGACTCCTGCGACTTCGCCGCCGCGTGCGGCACGAACTCGGTCGTCCTCGCGCTCGCCCGCATGAAGCAGGGGGACCGGCGGGCGAGGTTCTTCACCGAGGGACTGGCGGTCATCGAATGAGCGCGACCACGAAAGACGCGCGCGACCGCGCGCTCGCCGAGGGCCGAAACGGCGGGCTCGATCGCACGTACCTCGTCGAGGCGGGCGCCGGCACGGGCAAGACGCGCGTGCTCGTGACCCGCTTCCTCGCGCTCCTCCGCGAGGGCCGCGACATCTCGCGGATCGTCGCCATCACCTTCACCGAGAAGGCCGCAGGGGAACTGAAGGTGCGCCTGCGCACCGCGCTCGAGGAGGCGGTGCGGCGCGGCGAGAGCGCGCTCTCCGAGCCCCTCCTCCACGTGGACCGCGCCGTCATCGGGACCATCCACTCGTTCTGCGGCACGCTCCTCCGCGAGAGCCCCGTCGAGGCGCGCGTGGACCCGAACTTCGCGGTGGCCGACGGCCTGGCGCGGACGCTCCTCGTGTCGCGCGCCTGGGACGCGTGGCTCGAGGAAGAGCTCTCGGCCGGGCTTCCGCCCGCGCTGGGAGAGGCCAGAACCCTGGGCTTCACGCTGGAGCGCGCCCGGGAGCTGGCCGACCTCCTCGCCGCGAACCGCGACCTCATCGGGCAGGTCCCGGGACCGCGCGATGCCGGGGCCGACGGGGACACGGACGCCTTCGCCGCGCTCCTCGAGCGCGAAGCGTCCGAATTCGTGCGCTTGGCGCGCGAGCACTGCGAGAGCGACACGGACGGCGGGCTCCGCGCCATCCTCGACTTCGCCGATGCCGTATCTGCCGCGTCGTACCTGACCGGCCCGGCGCGGACCTCGTACCTCCTCAAGCGCGTGAGGCCCGCGCCGGGCCCGAAGCAGGGGAACAAGGCGAACTGGGACGCGGCCGTGCTCGCGTCCCTCCGCGAGCGCGCCGCCGCGCTCAGGGCGCGGCAGGAGGAACTCGCCGCGATCGCGTCGCACAACGCGGCCGTCGCGCTCGTCGCGTGGCTGCGCGGGTTCGTGGAGCACTACGAGGCAGAGAAAATCAGGGCCGGCATGCTCGACTTCGACGACCTCCTCCTCAAGGCCCGCGCGCTCCTCAGGGACGACCTTGCCGCGCGCGAGCGCTGGAAGGCCGCGTACGAGCGCATCCTCGTGGACGAGTTCCAGGACACCGACCCGCTCCAATGCGAGGTCGTGTTCTTCCTCTCCGAGGTGAAGGGCGGGCGCGCACGAGAGTGGCACGAGGTCGAGATCGAGCCGGGCAAGCTCTTCATCGTCGGCGATCCGAAGCAGTCCATCTACCGGTTCCGCCGCGCCGACATCGAGATGTACGAGCGCGCGAAGTCGGTGGCCGGCGGGCTCCTCCACCTCACGGAGAACTTCCGCACGAGACCGGCGATCGTCGCCGAGGTGAACGCGGCGTTCGACGGCGTGATGGCGCCGCCCGAGGACGGCAGGAAGTACCAGCCGGCGTACGAGTCGCTCTCGGCGGCCCGCGCCGACACCGACGCGGCGCCCGGCGTGGTGCTGCTCATGCCGCCCGGCGGCGCGCCCCAGGGTGAGAGCGTCGAGGAGGTGCGCGTCGAGGAGGCCCGCGCCGTCGCGGTGTTCCTCGCCGAGGCGCGGGATGGGGGCTCACTCCGGGTGTGGGACCGCGGCAAGGACGCGTGGCGGCCCGCCGGCCTCGGTGACATGGCGGTCCTCTTCCGGCGGACGGCCGCGCTCGAGGCCTACGAGGACGCCCTCTCCGCGTACGATCTGGAGTTCCGCGTCGCGGGCGGCAGACGCT
>VGIX01000097.1 GCA_016867725.1 Candidatus Effluviviaceae Genus I sp. | reverse complement strand
CCATCCCCTGGAGTGAGGTCGGGTTGGGCGATCGGGCGCGCAGACCGACCATCAAGGCAAGGAGACACGACATGGAGACCGAGAAGCTCAGGATCCTCAAGATGCTCGAGGACAAGAAGATCACGGCCGACGAGGCCGCGAAGCTCATCGACGCCCTGGACCGCGCCGACTCGCGCCCCTCGGAGCGCGAGCTCAAGCGCCGCTGGATCCACGTCAAGGTGGAGCAGGACGGCGACGAGACCGTGAACATCCGAGTGCCGCTGGCGCTCCTCAAGCTCGGGTTCAAGTTGGCGCCGCATGCCCTTGCCGCCGGGGCCCGGAGGAGCGAGCGCCGCGCGGAGATGGCCAAGGAGAGGGCGGAACGGGCCATGGAGAAGGCCGAGCGGATCAAGGAGAAGGTCCGCCGGAAGCTGCAGGAGAAGCTCGGGCCCGACGCCGATGTCGAGGAGCTGACGGGCGCGTTCACCGAGGGGCTCGAGGGCCTGCACGAGGAGCACGCCGGGCCGCACGCGCTCTTCGGGCACAACGGGCTCGCGGGGCTCGACCTGGACATCGAGCAGATCATCAAGATGGCGCAGGAGGACGGGTTCGACGGCAAGATCCTCGACGTCTACGACGACGAGGAGGACAAGAGGGTCACGATCAGGCTGGAATAGGCGGGCGGGTCTCAGCCGCAGCTGCAGGACTTGCACGACGAGGCGGAGCACGACTCGCAGGCGCCGCCGGCGCCGCCGGCCACGCGGGACATGAGCGGCCTCGACCTCTTCGAGCCGCAGGACGGGCACCTGTGGGGCTTGCCCCGGTCCTCGAACGACTCGAGCTCCTCGAAGCGCGACCCGCAGGCCCTGCATTCGTACTCGTACAGAGGCATCGCCAGCATCATAGCGCCTCCCCCGCCCTCGGTCAAGCCGGCGCCCGGCAGGTGTTTCCCACTTGACGGGCGCTCGGCGCGCCCCCTACCATCCTCGCCACGTGCACCCCAACGGGGAGTTCCCACGATGCGCCTCGGAGACAGCATGGTGACCATCGCAGACGTGTTCGCCCGGGAGATCCTCGACTCGCGCGGCAACCCGACGGTCGAGGTGGACGTGACGCTCGAGTCGGGCGTCGTGGGCAGGGCCGCGGTCCCGTCCGGCGCCTCGACCGGCACGCACGAGGCCGTCGAGCTCCGGGACGGCGACGAGAAGCGCTACGGCGGGAAGGGCGTCCAGAAGGCAGTGGCGAACGTCAACGAGACCATCGCCCCGGAGATCATCGGCCTCGAGGCCGACGAGCAGCCCGACATCGACGGCATCCTCCTCGAGCTGGACGGCACGGAGAACAAGGCGTCGCTCGGGGCGAACGCGATCCTCGGCGTGTCGCTCGCCTGCGCGCGGGCCGCGGCGGTCGCGCTCGACATCCCGCTCTACCGCCACATCGGCGGCGTGAACGCGCGGACCCTCCCCGTCCCGCTCATGAACGTCCTCAACGGCGGAAAGCACGCGGACAACAACCTCGACATCCAGGAGTTCATGATCGTCCCCGCGGGCGCCCCGTCCTTCACCGAGGCCATTCGCATGGGCGCGGAGGTCTTCCACGCGCTCCGCAGCGTGCTCAAGTCGCAGGGGCTTTCCGTCGCCGTGGGCGACGAAGGCGGGTTCGCGCCGAACCTCGGCTCGAACGAGGAGGCCCTGGGCGCCGTCGTCCGGGCCATCGACAAGGCGGGCTACGAGCCCGGCAAGGACGTCTTCCTCGCGCTCGACCCGGCCGCGAGCGAGTTCTACAAGGACGGAAGGTACGTCTTCGCGGCCGAGAAGAAGAGCCGCACGAGCGAGGAGATGGTCGAGTACTACGCCGAACTCGTGGAGCGCTATCCCATCGTCTCCATCGAGGACGGCCTGGCCGAGGACGACTGGCGCGGCTGGGTTCGGCTGACCGAGCAGCTCGGCGGCGACATCCAGATCGTGGGCGACGACATCTTCGTGACCAACCCCGACCGCCTCGCCCGCGGCATCGAAGAGGGCGCGGCGAACTCGATCCTGATCAAGCTGAACCAGATCGGGACGCTCACCGAGACGCTCGACACGGTCGCGATGGCGCACCGGAGCGGGCTCACGACGGTCATCTCGCACCGCTCGGGCGAGACCGAGGACTCGATCATCGCCGACGTCGCCGTCGCGGTGAACGCGGGGCAGATCAAGAGCGGAAGCGCGTCGAGGACGGACCGCCTCTGCAAGTACAACCAGCTCATCCGCATCGAGGAGGAGC
>VGIX01000096.1 GCA_016867725.1 Candidatus Effluviviaceae Genus I sp. | reverse complement strand
AGCGCCACGGGCTCGTGTCCGCCGACATGCTCACCGAGCGGGGGTTTCCGGCGGACATCGTCCACGCCGTCAAGGCCCACAACGACCACGTGCCGCGGGAGAGCCTCATGGACAAGGCGCTCTACGCCACCGACCCCGTCACCGGGCTCGTCGTCGCGGCGGCGCTCATGCACCCCACGAAGAAGCTCGCGAACGTCGACGTGGAGTTCGTGATGCGGCGGTTCAAGGAGAAGCGCTTCGCCGCCGGCGCGAACCGCGAGGCGATCCAGACGTGCACCGATCTCGGGCTGTCGCTCGATGAGTTCGTGGGGATCGCGATCGAGTCGATGAGGACAGTGGCCGGGGAGCTGGGGTTCTGACGCGCGGCCCGCTCGCTAGAACAGCACGCTCTCGGGGTTCACGCGCTTGCCGTTCCGCTTGACCTCGAAGTGAAGGTGGGGGCCGGTGGAGTAGCCCGTGTTTCCCACGCGGCCGATGGTCTGGCCCTTCCGGACGCGTTCGCCGCGCTTCACCAGGATCTTCGAGCAGTGCCCGTAGAGCGTCTCGTAGCCGTTCGGGTGCTCGACGATGATGGTCCTTCCGTACCCGCCCTTCGTCCCCGCGAATGTCACGCGCCCGTCCATCGCCGCCGCGATCGGCGTCCCGTGTCTGGCGGCAATGTCGAGCCCTGTGTGCATCATGCGGCGGTGGAAGATCGGGTGGAAGCGGTGGCCGTAGCGGCCCGAGATGCGCCCGTGCACGGGCCAGACGAGCCGGAAGAGCTGCTCGATCGCGCCGAGCCCGGGGACGAAGATCCTCTGGTTGACCATGAGCCTGGCGACGTCCACGCCCGGGTTGGCGTTGACGAGCTCCGTGACCTGCACGCCGTAGCGCTTGCAGATGCCCTCCATGGTGTCTCCGCGCCGCACCGTCACGAACGACCCGTCGGTGTCCGGGACCTGCAGGACCTGCCCGACCCGCAGATACCGCGCGTTGGGAAGGTCGTTCATCGCGAGGATCGTCTCCATCTTCACCCTGTACTTCTGCGCGATGTTCCAGAGGCACTCCCCGGGTCGGACCGTGTGCTCGGCGATCGTCGGCGCTCCGCCACGCGTCGCGCGGTTGCTGCCGAGCGGCACCTTGAGCGACGTGGGGTAGAGGAACTCGAGCGACCTGTCCCAGGTCCTCTCGCGGGAGTAGAGGAGGGGCAGGCGGAACTCGGCGGACCGGCCGGCCAGCTTCGCGTAGCTCGAGCTGTTCGCGCCGGCCAGGAGGTCGAGATCGACGCCGAGGCGCGCTGCGACGGCGCTGAGCTCCTCGCCGGCGGCGGCCGACGCGGCGAAGCTCATGGCGTCCTCGGGGATCGGGGTGAGCACGCCCAGCACGTCGAACGTGGCCTCGAGCATGCCCAGCCTGTTCACGCCCACGACGCGCCCCCAGGGCGAAAGCGTCGCGAAGACGGGCGTCCTGGGGTTCAGATCGATGAGCTGGCCTGCGGGACCGCCGGAGAGAGTGCGAAGCGCCGTGGCGGCCAGGAGCACGGCGAGCACGACCGAGACCGCGGCGTAGAAGCGCGCGACCGGTGGGAGCCCTCGGGCAAGAGCTGTGACCCTTCCGTTGCCGTTCATGCCGATCCTGTGACCCGGGGGACGCCGGATTCGACGAGCATAGCCGGATGAGGCCCACCGGTCAACCGGCGGGCCTCATCACCCGGGCTTCGGGCCCATCGTCGCGTCAGGCCTGGATCTGGGACGTGCAGAACGGGCAGCGCGTCGCCTTGATCGGCACGGCCGAGAAGCAGAACGGGCAGTCCTTCGTCGTCGGCGAGGCGGGCGGAGCCTCCGCCTGGCGCTTGAGCCTGTTCATCTGCGAGATGAGGAGGAACACGGAGAACGCGACGATGAGGAAGCTGATGATGGCGTTGAAGAAGACGCCGTAGTTGAGGGTTACGGCTCCTGCGCCCTTCGCGGCGGCCAGCGAGGCGTACGGCCCCTGCATCGCGCCTTCCTTGAGCACGACGAAGAGGTTGCTGAAGTCCACGTTGCCGAGGAGAAGACCGATGGGGGGCATGATGACGTCGGCGACGAGCGACGAGACGATGGCGCCGAACGCCGCGCCGATGATGATGCCCACGGCCATGTCCACGACGTTCCCGCGGAGCGCGAACTCCTTGAACTGCTTGAGCATGGTCCCTCCCCTGTTCAGCGACCTACCCTCTCATAGCGTCTCTGCCCGCCGCATGTCAAGCGCTTCGCGCCGGCGAGTCCCGCGCAGCGTCGGCGGCTTC
>VGIX01000095.1 GCA_016867725.1 Candidatus Effluviviaceae Genus I sp. | reverse complement strand
AAGCTGCACTCGATCATGTCCGCGCCTGCGCCCTCGACGCGCCGCGCGATCTCCTTCCACTCCGCCTCGGTGCTCGCCATCATGCTCACGATGACGACACGGTCGGGGTAGCGCCTCTTGAGGTCGCCGACCTCGGGGAGCACCTCGTTGAGCTTCCGGTTCGAGATGAGGTCGATGTTCTCGAGCCCGATGAGGTTCTTGTCCTCGTACCGAAGGCCGTCCATCATCGGCGAGACGAGGTTGACCTCGACGTGTTCCAGGCCGAGCGTCTTGACGACCGCGCCGCCCCAGCCGGCCTCGAATCCCCGCGCGATCATCTCGGCGCTGTCGGTCGGTGGCGCCGCCGCCAGGATGAACGGGTTCGGGAACCGCACGCCGCAGAAGTCCACCGCAAGGTTGACCTTGCTCATCGGCGGCCTCCCTTCTCGCGCCGCGACTCGAGGTACTTCGCGATCGCCGCGGCGGCCCGCTTCCCCTCGGCGACGGCCTGCACGACGGTCGCGCCGCCGCTCGTGACGTCGCCGCCGGCGAACACGCCTTCCACGGAGGTCGTCATCGCCTCCACGTCCACGGCGACGAGCCCGCGCGTATCGGTCGCAAGCCCGGCGAACCCGTCGAGCGGCCCCTGGCCGATGGCCTCGATGACCGCGTCCGCGCGGAGCCCGAACTCGGTCCCGGGAACGTCCTCGGCGTTCGAGGGAACGAGAAGCCCCGGCACCTTCCACCGGATCCCGATGCCTTCGTATCCCGCGACGCGCCCGCCCTCCCCGACGACGCGCACCGGCCGCGTCCGCGTGCGGAACTCGACCCCTTCCGCCTGCGCATGCTCGATCTCGGACCGGAACGCCGGCATCTCGTCGAACGACTCGAGGCAGCAGAGGTCCACGCGCTCCGCGCCCAGCGCCTTCGCTGTGGTCGCCGCGTCCATCGCGACGTTCCCGCCCCCGATCACGACGACACGCGCGCCGATCGCGGGCCGCTCACCGCGCGCGACCGCCTTCAGGAACTCCATCGCGACGTGCACGCCCTGAAGGTCGCTCCCGGGGATGCCGACGCGGCGCGCCTTCCAGAGTCCGGGCGCGACGAAGACCGCGGCGAACCCCTTTGACAGGAGCGACGCCGGGTCGTCCTGCTCGTCGCCGAGATGGACCTTCACGCCGAGCCTTGTGACGTACGCGAGCTCGCTCTCGAGGAACGCGCGGGAGAGCCGCGTCGGCGGAACGCCCAGGGCGAGCACGCCGCCCGCCACGCGCTCGCGCTCGAACACCTCGACCTGGAAGCCTCCCAGCCGAAGCGCGACGGCGGCGGCGAGGCCGGCCGGCCCCGCCCCCACGACGGCCACGCGCTCGGGGCGCTCGCGGATGCCGCCCGGCAAGGGCGCGAGCGCCCCGAGTTCGATGTCGCCCGCGAACCGCTGGAGCCCCGCAATGTCGATGGGCGTGTCGAGCTCGCCACGCGTGCAGTGCTCCATGCAGAGGATCTCCTGCGGACAGACCCGACCGCACACGCCGACGAGCGGGTTGGCATCGCGTATGAGCCTCGTGGCGCCGCGGAAGTTGCCGAAGCGGATCTTCCGCACGAACCGCCGCACGTCCACGCCCGCCGGGCAGCCCCTGTTGCAGGGCGGGTCCTCGCACATGAGGCAGCGAGACGCCTCGATGACCGCCTCGTGCGGGGCGTAGGTGCGGCCCGCCTCGGGCAGAAGACCGGTCGGATGCTCCCTGTCTTCCATGCTATCCCCCGTACTCGATGGCCGCGCCCGCGTCGAGGCGGCCGCGTCCCGGCCCACCGGCGACCCGCGCCGAGATGCCCACACCGGCGCCAAGCCCGGCGCGCAGGCGAGCATACCACCGCGCTCCGGACGCGTTCAAGGAGACGAGCCCGAACTCGCCCGGCAGGCGCGGCTCGTACACGGTGAGCGTCGGCGCGTCGCCCCGCCGCGACACGACGAAGCACCCGGCGTCGAGACGCGCGCGGTCACCGACCGGTGACTCGGTCCGCACGCCGAGGGCGAACGCCGACCCCGTGGCCGACTCGCCGCCGGGACCGGCCGACTCCGCGCGGGCCGCCTGCGCCGCGCGCAGCGCCGAGACCGTGAAGCGCGGGTCGCCGGACGCCCGCCAGTCGAGCCGCGCGGACCGCGCCACCTCGCGGACGCCGCGACGCGGGTCGCCGCCCTCGGTGAACCGCGCGGTCTCACGGAGCGTGAGCGAGACGCGCCCGAGCGCTCCGAACGGCCGCTCGATGCCGAACGCAAGCTGACGCCGCCCGTCGGGCAGCTCGCAGAGGTACGACCGCCACGGCCGACGCGTGACGAGCGCCTCGCACCAGGCCTCGGTGCCCGCCGCGGGCCTGTAGGCCACACGGAGCCACGCAGCCGCGCCGTTCATCCCGCCCGGCACGCCGGGTGCGCCAGACCCGAGCGGGCTCCAGTAGTCCGGCGCGAAGCGCGCTGCCCCGAACGCCACGGCCGCGCGCCCGAGCGACGCCTTCGCGGCTCCCGCCCACGCCGCCGCACCGTCCTCGGTCGCGGCGACCTC
>VGIX01000094.1 GCA_016867725.1 Candidatus Effluviviaceae Genus I sp. | reverse complement strand
ATCCGCGAGCACCTCACCGGGAACCTGTGCCGGTGCACCGGCTACGTGAAGGCCGTCGAGGCGGTCAGGGCGGTGGCGGAGGGGCGGGCGACGGGCGCCGCTCCCGCGCCGCGCGGGCCGGAGACGGGAGCGCCGCAGGGCGGACCGGGTACGAGCCCGGGCGCGCGCTTCCACGCCGTCGGCCGCAGCGCGCCCAAGGTCGAGGGGCTGGGGCTTGTGTCGGGGAAGGCACGCTACACGGACGACCTCGCGCCATCCGGCGCGCTCACCGGTCGCATCAAGCGGAGCCCGCACGCCCACGCGCGCATCGTGCGCATCGATGCGTCGAAGGCGCTCGCGCTCCCGGGCGTCCACGCGGTGCTCACCTGGAAGGACGTCCCGCGCGTGCTGTTCTCCACGGCCGGTCAGAACTGCCCCGAGCCGTCGCCGTACGACGCCGTCGTGCTCGACTCCGTCGTGCGGTTCGTCGGCGACCGCGTGGCGTTCGTCGCGGCCGAGACACCCCTTCTCGCCGAGAAGGCGTGCGACCTCATCGAGGTCGAGTACGAGGTCCTGCCGGCTGTGCTGGACCCGGCCCGCGCGATGGACCCCGACGCGCCGAAGCTCCACCCCGAGCCGGACAAGACCGGCATCGCCGACCCGTCGCGGAACCTCGCCGGCCGCGTGGAGGCGTCGGTCGGCGACGTCGAGCGCGGGCTCCGCGAGGCCGATCGCGTCTTCGAGCATGAGTACCGTGCCCAGTACGTCCAGGGCACGCCGACCGAGGCACACGTCACGCTGTCGTACCTCGACCCCGACGACCGCCTCGTCATCGTGACGAGCACGCAGGTCCCGTTTCACGCGCGGCGCATCGTCGCACGGCTCTTCGGGCTTCCCATCTCGAGGGTGCGCGTCATCAAGCCCCGCGTCGGAGGCGCCTTCGGCGCGAAGCAGGAGATCGTCCTCGAGGACGCCTGCGCCGCGCTCACCCTCGCGACCCGCCGACCGGTCCGCATGGTGCTCGACCGCGACGAGGAGCTCTTCGCGTCGCGAACGCGGCACCCGCAGACGCTGCGCGTCCGGACCGGCGTGAGGAAAGACGGCTCGCTCGCCGCCATCGAGATCACCACCCTTGCGAACACCGGCGCGTACGGCGGCCACGCGACCACGGTCCCGTCCAACACGGGCAGCAAGACGATGCCGCTCTACCGCGCGCCGAACCTCCGTTTCCTCGCGGAGTCGGTGTACACGAACCTGCCCATCGCCGGGGCGCTCCGAGGCTACGGCGCGCCGCAGGGCTACTTCGCGCTCGACTGCCACATGGACGAGGTCGCGAGGGCGCTCGGCCGCGATCCGGTCGAGTTTCGGCTCGCGAATGCGATCCGGCAGGGCGACGAGGACCCCATCGCCGAGCGGCTCGGCGAGGGGAAGGCTGGATACAAGCGCAGCATCCGGACGAACGGACTTCGCGAGTGCTGGGAGAAGGTGCGCGAAGCGTCCGGATGGGACGCGTGGGTGGCGTCGCTCGAGCCGGGGGAGACCGGGCGGCCGGGGTTGCTGCCGTGGATGCGTCTCGGCAAGGGCGTCGCGTTTGCGATGCACGGGAGCGGCATCCCCGGCGACGACATGGGCTCGGCGACCGTCAAGGCGAACGAGGACGGGACCTTCAACCTGCTCATCGGCGCGACCGACCTCGGGACCGGGAGCGACACCATCCTCGCGCAGATGGCCGCCGAGGTGCTCGGTGTGGGCGTCGAGCGGATCTTCGTGCTGTCGTCCGACACGGACAACACGCCGTTCGACGTCGGCGCGTACGCGTCGAGCACGACGTACGTGTCGGGCGGCGCGGTCGTCAAGGCGGCCGAGGGCGTGCGCGACCGGCTCCTGCATCACGCCGCGGCGATGCTCGGCGAGGACGCTGCCGGGCTCGTCTGCGAGGACGGCGCCGTGCGCGCGTCGTCGGGGCGGAGCGTGAGCCTCGCCGAGGTCGCGTCGCGGGCGATGTACGGCGAGGAGAAGGAGCAGGTCGCGTTCACGGCGTCGAACGTGACCTTCGACTGCCCGCCGCCGTTCGCGGCGGCCGTCGCGGGCGTCGAGGTGGACAGGGAGACCGGGCGCGTGGACGTGACGGACTTCACGTGCGCCATCGACTGCGGGTTTCCCATCAACCCCGCGCTCGCAGAGGGGCAGATCCAAGGCGGCGTCGTGATGGGCCTCGGGTACGCGCTCTCCGAGGAGATGCTCTTCGACGCGCGGGGGCGGATGATCAACGCGAGCCTCCTCGACTACAAGATCTTCTCGTCCGTGGACACGCCGCCGGTGAAGGCGATCCTCGTGACCACGGACGAGCCCACGGGCCCGTTCGGCGCGAAGAGCGTCTCGGAGATCCCCGTGGACGTCGTCGCGCCGGCGATCGCGAACGCGGTCTTCGCGGCAACGGGCGCGCGGATCCGCGAACTCCCGCTTACGCCCGAGCGCGTGCTCGCGGCGATCGACGGGTTGCGCGAGGGGGCACGGCGGTGATCATCTTCAAGAACGTGTACCACGTCGCCACGATGAACGACGCCCGGGAGCGGCTCTCGGGCGTTGACGTGCTCGTCGAGGGGAACCGGATCGCGCGCATCGGGCGAGGACTCCAGGCGCCCTGGGGCGCGCGCGTCATCGAGTGCTCCTCGATGCTCATGCTGCCAGGCTTTGTGAACCTCCACCACCACTTCTACCAGACGCTCCAGCGGAACGTCCCCGCCGCCCAGAACCGCAAGCTCTTCGACTGGCTCACGACGCTC
>VGIX01000093.1 GCA_016867725.1 Candidatus Effluviviaceae Genus I sp. | reverse complement strand
GAGCGTCGTGAGCCAGTCGAAGAGCTTGCGGTTCTGGGCGGCGGGGACGTTCCGCTGGAGCGTCTGGTAGAAGTGGTGGTGGAGGTTCACAAAGCCTGGCAGCATGAGCATCGAGGAGCACTCGATGGCGCGCGCGCCCCAGGGCGCCTGGAGTCCTCGCCCGATGCGCGCGATCCGGTTCCCCTCGACGAGCACGTCAACGCCCGAGAGCCGCTCCCGGGCGTCGTTCATCGTGGCGACGTGGTACACGCTCTTGAAGATGATCACCGCCGTGCCCCCTCGCGCAACCCGTCGATCGCCGCGAGCACGCGCTCGGGCGTGAGCGGGAGTTCGCGGATCCGCGCGCCCGTTGCCGCGAAGACCGCGTTCGCGATCGCCGGCGCGACGACGTCCACCGGGATCTCCGAGACGCTCTTCGCGCCGAACGGGCCCGTGGGCTCGTGGGTCGTCACGAGGATCGCCTTCACGGGCGGCGTGTCCACGGACGAGAAGATCTTGTAGTCGAGGAGGCTCGCGTTGACCATGCGCCCGCGCGCGTCGAAGAGCATCTCCTCGGAGAGCGCGTACCCGAGGCCCATCACGACGCCGCCCTGGATCTGCCCCTCTGCGAGCGCGGGGTTGATGGGAAACCCGCAGTCGATGGCGCACGCGAAGTCCGTCACATCCACGCGCCCGGTCTCCGTGTCCACCTCGATGCCCGCGACGGCCGCCGCGAACGGCGGCGGGCAGTCGAAGGTCACATTCGACGCCGTGAACGCGACCTGCTCCTTCTCCTCGCCGTACATCGCCCGCGACGCGACCTCGGCGAGGCTCACGCTCCGCCCCGACGGCGCGCGCACGGCGCCGTCCTCGCAGACGAGCCCGGCAGCGTCCTCGCCGAGCATCGCCGCGGCGTGATGCAGCAGCCGGTCGCGCACGCCCTCGGCCGCTTTGACGACCGCGCCGCCCGACACGTACGTCGTGCTCGACGCGTACGCGCCGACGTCGAACGGCGTGTTGTCCGTGTCGGACGACAGCACGAAGATCCGCTCGACGCCGACCCCGAGCACCTCGGCGGCCATCTGCGCGAGGATGGTGTCGCTCCCGGTCCCGAGGTCGGTCGCGCCGATGAGCAGGTTGAAGGTCCCGTCCTCGTTCGCCTTGACGGTCGCAGAGCCCATGTCGTCGCCGGGGATGCCGCTCCCGTGCATCGCAAACGCGACGCCCTTGCCGAGACGCATCCACGGCAGCGACCCCGGCCGCCCGGTCTCCCCCGGCGCGAGCGACGACACCCACGGGTCCCATCCGGACGCTTCGCGCACCTTCTCCCAGCACTCGCGAAGTCCGTTCGTCCGGATGATGCGCTTGTATCCGGCCTTCCCCTCGCCGAGCCGCTCGGCGATGGGGTCTTCGTCGCCCTGCCGGATCGCATTCGCGAGCCGAAACTCGACCGGATCGCGGCCGAGCGCCCTCGCGACCTCGTCCATGTGGCAGTCGAGCGCGAAGTAGCCCTGCGGCGCGCCGTAGCCGCGCAAAGCGCCCGAAATGGGGAGGTTCGTATACACGGACTCCGCGAAGAAACGGAGGTTCGGCGCGCGGTAGAGCGGCATCGTCTTGCTGCCCGTGTTGGACGGGACCGTGGTCGCGTGGCCGCCGTACGCGCCGGTGTTCGCAAGGGTGGTGATCTCGATGGCGGTGAGCGAGCCGTCCTTCCTCACGCCGGTCCGGACGCGGAGCGTCTGCGGGTGCCGCGTTCGCGACGCGAAGAGCTCCTCGTCGCGGTCGAGCACCATGCGGACCGGCCGCCGCGTCGCAAGGGTGAGCGCGGCGCAGGCGTCCTCGAGGACGATCTCCTGCTTCGCGCCGAAGGCGCCGCCGACGCGGGGCTTGATGACGCGCACCCGCGAGATGGGAAGCCCGAAGAGCCGCGCGACGATGCGCCGCGCGTGAAACGGGACCTGCGTGCTCGTCACGATGACGAGACGGTCGTTCGGATCGAGGTACGAGACGGTCGCGTGCGCCTCGGTCGGCGTGGCCTGGACGTACTGGGCACGGTACTCATGCTCGAAGACGCGATCGGCCTCGCGGAGCCCGCGCTCGACGTCGCCGACCGACGCCTCCACGCGGCCGGCGAGGTTCCGCGAGGGGTCGGCGATGCCGGTCTTGTCCGGCTCGGGGTGGAGCTTCGGCGCGTCGGGGTCCATCGCGCGGGCCGGGTCCAGCACAGCCGGCAGGACCTCGTACTCGACCTCGATGAGGTCGCAGGCCTTCTCGGCGAGAAGGGGCGTCTCGGCCGCGACGAACGCCACGCGGTCGCCGACGAACCGCACGACGGAGTCGAGCACGACGGCGTCGTACGGCGACGGCTCGGGGCAGTTCTGACCGGCCGTGGAGAACGGCACGCGCGGGACGTCCTTCCAGGTGAGCACCGCGTGGACGCCCGGGAGCGCAAGCGCCTTCGACGCATCGATGCGCACGATGCGCGCGTGGGCGTGCGGGCTCCGCTTGATGCGGCCGGTGAGCGCGCCGGGGGGCGCGAGGTCGTCCGTGTAGCGTGCCTTCCCCGACACAAGCCCCAGCCCCTCGACCTTGGGCGCGCTGCGGCCGACGGCGTGGAAGCGCGCGCCCGGGCTCGTACCCGGCCCGCCCTGCGGCGCTTCCGTCTCCGGCCCGCGCGGCGCGGGAGCGGCGCCCGTCGCCCGCCCCTCCGCCACCGCCCTGACCGCCTCGACGGCCTTCACGTAGCCGGTGCACCGGCACAGGTTCCCGGTGAGGTGCTCGCGGAT
>VGIX01000092.1 GCA_016867725.1 Candidatus Effluviviaceae Genus I sp. | reverse complement strand
CGACGGGACGACGCATGCCGAACACGCTGGGCGTGAACAGACGGAGGCTCCCGAGGAAGCCCGAGGAGCCCCAGTTCCTCCGGAAGGTCTTCCCGGGGTTCGGCCGCGGCGCGTCGGCGCGCGTGGTGCGGATCATCGTGCTGGTCATCGCCGCGTGGTTCAGCTCCGCGATCCTCCTCGGCGACAGCGGCCTCATCTCCATCCTGAGGATGAGGAGCATGCAGCGCTCCCTCGAGCGCGACATCAGGACGCTCGAAGAGGTGAAGGCGCAGACGATCGAGCTTCGCGAGGACCTCACGAACGACCCGCGGACGATCGAACGGGTCGCGCGCGAGGAGTACGGCATGATCCGGGACGGCGAGATCTGCTACCGCGTGCGGCTCGACGAGGAGACGCAGGACTCCCGCTGACCGCCTTCGCAGGAGGAGACCGATGGACCCGCAGGCCCTCCTGAGCCGCGACGCCCTCCTGCTGAACGTCGAGCACGGGTTCCTCTGGGCCTCCTTCGCCGCGTACTGCCTCGCGGCGCTCTTCTACGTGCTCCATCTCATCGCGCCCGGTGTGCACGGCTTCCGCGTCCGCTCGACGGTCGCGATGGTCGGCGCCGCGGTCTTCCAGACGATGACGGTCGTGCTCCGCGCCGTCCTCGCGGGCCGGCCGCCCTTCCAGACCCTCTACGAGAGCCTCGCGTGGTTCTCGTGGTCCGCGGTCGTCGCCTACCTCGTCATCGAGTGGCGCAGGCACGTGCGCCTGCCCGGGTTCTTCGTGTCGCTCGTCTGCGCGGGCGCGGTCCTGTACGCGCTCCTCGGTCAGAGCCCTGAGGTCAAGCCCCTTTTCCCCGCGCTCCAGAGCGTGTGGTTCTTCTGGCACGTCGCCATCGCCTTCGCGTCGTACGCGGTGTTCGTCGTGGCGTTCGCGGTGGAGATCTCGTACCTCAAGCAGCTCTTCATGTGGAAGATCGGCTGGACGCGCGACTACGGCCTCACCCGTGAGAACATCGGGCGCTTCCACCGCTCGGTCCACCAGCTCGTGCTCTTCGGGTTTCCGATGCTCACCTTCGGCATCATGTCGGGCGCGGCCTGGGCGAACGAGGCCTGGGGCGTGTACTGGCAGTGGGACCCGAAGGAGACCTGGTCGCTCATCACGTGGTTCGTGTTCGCGCTCTATCTCCACACGCGCGTGCGCCCGTCGTGGCGCGGCGCGCCGTCGTCGGCGATCATGATCGTCGCGTTCCTCTGCATGGTGACGACATTCCTGGGGGTCACGTGGCTCGCGAAGCTCTTCGGCATCCCGAGCCTGCACACGTACGGATGACGGACGCTCCGGCGCGCGCCCGGGCGGTCGGGAGGCCCGGGCCACTCAAGCTCCTCCTGCTCGAGTTCACGAAGCTCCGCCTCACGGTGTGGCTGCTCATCGTCATGGCGGTCACGATGGTCGTGGGATCCGTGTTCCCGCAGGGCTACGACGCCGCGATGTACATCGAGTCGTGGGGTGAGGCGCGGCACGCCGCGCTCGCGCGGTGGGGACTTCTCAACCTGTTCCACACGAAGTACTTCCTCGTGCTCGGCGCGCTCCTGCTCGTGAACCTCGTGGCGTGCAGCGTCGTGCGCTGGCTGGGGCGCGGCGGCGCGGGGCTCGCCGGCGAGGGGCCGCCGTCGCACGCGAAGCCCGTTCGGCTGCCGGCCGGCGCCGACCCGGCCGGGCGGGCGGCGGGCGTGCTCGCGGGGCGCGGGTACAAGATCCTCTCCTCGTCCGGGGGCGTCGTCGTGGCGCGCCGCGGGCCGTGGCCCGAGGGCGTGAGCCTTCTCTACCATCTCGCGCTCGCGCTCGCGATCCTCGGGTTCATCCTGTCGGCGCTCTTCGCGTTCGAGGGCGACCTCACGCTTGCCCCGGGCGAGCAGGCCACGATCGCGACGGTGAGCGACGAGACCGGCGCGCACAGGCTCGCGACACGGTTTGCGTCGTGGCGCGTCGGCTCGTGGCGGCCGTTCGCCGCCCTTCCCGCCGACACGACGGCGTGGGCGGGCCGCGAGGTCACGCTCACGCTCAACGAGTTCATCACCGAGTGGGAGCTCTACCGGGAGAAGTACTACAGCCGCGACTGGCTGAGCGACCTCGCGGTCGCCGGCGAGAAGGGCGAGGCGCGTCGGGCGCTCGTGGAGGTCAACAGGCCGCTTCGCATCTCGGGGCTCACGTTCTACCAGATGGCGTACGAGCAGTGGTTCGACGTGGTCGTGACGCGAAACGGCGTGGAGGTCGAACGGGTCGAGGGCCAGGCGCACACGCCGTTCGCGCTGGAATCCGCCGCCGGCATGTTCTTCCCCGGCACGCTCCGCGTCGGGACGCTCTACGAGAAGTACCACGACCCCGTGCCCATCACGCCGCACGTGCCGCTCAAGTGGCGCGCGCCGGACGCCGAGAAGGGCGCGAAGTCGGAAGAGATCGGGAACCTCTCGGTCGCGGAACCCCTCGAGCGGGACGGCGTCGCGCTCGCGATCGAGAACCCGCGCGAGGCCACGGTCCTCTCCTACCGCCACGACCCCGGCGTGCCGCTCCTCTACATCGCGATCATCGCGTTCATGGTGGGGCTCGCCATCCGCACGTACTGGCCGAGCTACCGCGTGAGCCTCTGGGTGACGCCGGGCGAGAGCGGCGCGCCAGAGGGCCGGCTTCTCTTCCGCGCGGCCGGCATCCTCGGGGAGCCGGAGGACATCGAGGCGGAGCTGGTGCGGGGACTCGAAGCTCCCGGATAGCCCGCCGGGCAACCTACTCGTGCCGGAGGGCCTCGATCGGGTTGAGCATCGCTGCCTTGCGCGCCGGGTAGTAGCCGAAGAAGATGCCCACCGCGGCCGCGAACCCGAACGCCATCACGACGACACCCGGGCTCAGGATGGTCGTCATCCCCACCGTCCGCGTGAGGAGCGCCGCGACGCCGTAGGCGAGCGCCGCGCCGATCACGCCGCCGACCAGGCTCAGCGCG
>VGIX01000091.1 GCA_016867725.1 Candidatus Effluviviaceae Genus I sp. | reverse complement strand
GCTCGACGAGTAGGATCCCCGAGAGCCTGATGCTGCACGCGGGGCCCGCCCTTCTCGGCGAGGGCCCTTCTCTCGAAGCCGGCGGGCGAGGCGAAGGGAGGCCGACCGTGCGCATGCTCGCGTCGTCAGCGGCGGCAGCGGTCGCGCTGGCGGCGGCCGTGTGGATTGCGGCGGCCGCCGAATGGCAGGTGACGATCGCGAGCGCGAACAGCGCCCACCCGTCGTGGTGCGGGGACCACATCGTGTTCCACTCAGACCGCGTCACGCCCGGCAACTACCAGATCTGGATGGTGAGCGACCAGGGCGAGGTGACGCCGCTGTGCGTGACGAACGATCCGACGAAGTCGCTACGCGAGCCCAGCTGGAACTGCGCAGCCCAGTTCGTCGCCGTATGCGGGGGGACGGGGGAGAGGGACCGGATCTACCTCGCATACGAGTGGGGTCCGCCGTACATCCTCGTTGAGCCCACGCAGTCCGCTGCCGACAACGAGTCGCCGAGCTACCTGGGCGGCACAATCGCGTTCCACTCCGACCGGGCGGGCCAGCGGGACATCTACCTCATGTCCGAGGGCGGAGAGCAGAACTGGCTCACCCGGCTCACGACGAGCGCGGCGGACGATGTCGATCCGGCCATCTCGCCGGACGGCTCCCGGATCGCGTTCGCGAGCGACCGTGCGGGGGACCTCGACATCTGGCTCACGGGCGAAGAAGGGGAAGGGGTCACGCTTCAGCGCCTCACGGCGAGCGGAGCGCGGGACGTCGAGCCCGCCTGGTCGCCGGGGGGCACGCACATAGCGCTCGCGAGGCTCGGGGTCGGGATCGTCGTCGTGAACGTAGCCACGCGAGCCGAGCATCAGGTCACCGCGGGCGGCACGGACCGGTCTCCGGCGTGGTCGCCCGAGGGCGACCTCATCGCGTTCACGCGTCCGGGAGCGTACGATCAGATCTGGTGCAGTGACAACGTGCCGTCCGGTACCGCGGTGGCGTGGGCGACCTGGGGGAGCATCAAGGGGCTGTACAGGTGAGCGCGCGGCGGCAGGCGTCGACCGGGCGGCGGTCGGCATCTCGCGCGGGCGTCCGCGCGGCGGCCGGTCCCCGGCCCCGCGTCGCTATCTGAGGACCACGAGCTTCCCGACTGATCCTGACCACGTCGCCGACCCCGCGCGCGCGAAGTAGACGCCGTGCGGGACGTCGGCGCCGGAGGCGTCCCTTCCGTCCCAGCGCGCGTGGCGCAGCCCCCCGGCGGCGGGCGAGAGCGCGATCCTCCGCACGAGACGCCCGCGGAGGTCGTGGATCGTCACGGCCTCGGGGTCGGCACCCTCGCTTCCCGTCTCGATGACGAACAGGACAGGGCCCCGCGCCGGATTGGGGAAGACCTCGAGCCGCGCCGCGCCGCCGGTTCCCACTTCCGGCACGCCGGTCCCGCCGCATGGACACCCGATGCCCCACGCGCCGATGTCCGCCCCGCCCGCGCCAGCACCCGCGCACGGCGAGCACTCGTTCACGGTGAACGAGCCGGCCGTCGTATCGCAGAACGCCGGGTCCACGAAGACGTTGTCGTGGTGCGTCCCGCACAGGCTGTCGCCGCCCGCGTTGCCGAACGAGCAGGAGTGCGTGATGGTGAAGGCGCTCGCGCCCGGGCAGTACACCGCGGCGCCGGTCGTGCTGAAGGCGAGGATCGTGTTCGTGATGGTCGGCGACGCGTCGTAGCCGTAGACGGCGCCGCCGTTCGATGCGGCGTTCCCGACGATGGTGCAGTTCGTGATGACCGGGGCCGAGTAGCAGCAGTAGATGCCTCCCCCGTACGTGGCCGCGGTGTTCCCCGCGATGGTGCAGCCCGTGAGGCGCGCGCCCGAGCCGCCGCGCAGGATCCTGATGCCGCCCCCGCCGCGGACCGCCGCGTTCGCGACGACCCGGCAGCGTGTGAGCGCGGGGGAGGAGTCGGCCGCGTACATCGCCGCGCCCTCGTCCGCGGTGTTGCCGGTCAGAACGCAGTCCGTGAGCGCCAGGGCGGAGTTCGAGCAGTAGACGCCGCCGCCGTAGCCCGTCGCGGAGCCCGCTCCGGTGACGCACCCCGAGATCACGCAGTTCTCGATGCGCGGCGAGGCGCCCTCGCACAGGATGCCGCCGCCGCGCTCCGCGCTCTCACCGTTCGCGATGGTGAACCCGATGACGGCGGCGGCGCCCGTCTCTCCGGTGTGGAATCGGAAGGCGCGCCCCAGGCGCTCGCAGTCGATCACCGTCTGCGCGGGACCGGGCTCGGATGCCAGGACGATGGCCTTGCCGGTGAAGTCGAGGTCGCGATTGGCCGGGCCCGCGTAGACGCCCGCCGCCACGAGCACGCTGTCGCCGCTCGCCGCTGCGGTCAGGGCCGCCTGGATGGTGGTGTGGTCCCCGCCGCCGGACTGGTCGACGCGGAGCGTGGCGGCGCGCAGGGGGCCGCACGCCGCGACGGCCAGCGTCCCGGCCAGCGCGAGCGCGCGCAGGGTCGCGGTACCCGTGGCAGCGGCACCGTTCATCTGTTGACTGAGACTCGTTTTCATGGTACCATTCTACCCGCTTGGCACCGCATGTCAAGCAATCAACCTGGAGCGCACGGTCGAGTGAGCGTCCGGCGGGCCCTCAGCGGCAGATGCGGACTTGGCACGGCGCAGGAGTGTGTCTCCGATCGAAGGGAGGGTCTCATGAGAGCGGCTCTGCTTGTATCTCTCGCTCTGATGTTGCTCGCGGCCCCGGCCCTTGCGCACTGGGATCCGGGTCAGCCCCAGAAGTGGGTCCAGTACCCGGACCTGACTCCGATGGGCGCGGACGTCAATGCCTCGATGCCGTATCTGCTTGCCGACGACTTCCCGTGCATCGAGACCGGCCCCATCACCGACATCCACATCTGGGGCTCGTGGTACCACGACCTTCCGCCGTTCGAGGACCCCGAGAGGGTCATCTTCACGCTCAGCATCCACAAGGACATCCCGGCGTGGCAGAGCCCGACGGGCTACAGCATGCCGGGTGAGG
>VGIX01000090.1 GCA_016867725.1 Candidatus Effluviviaceae Genus I sp. | reverse complement strand
AGGGCGGAGCCATGGCTGGCATCGGTTCTGCACGGTGGTGGTTGCCGGCGTGCTGCCTCCTGGTTCTGGCGGCAAGTCAGCCCGCTGAGGCGGCCAGGCTGACGCTCACGGCTGAGGACGTCGGGTATATCGAGAGCGACGGTCCGAGACCGGAGGGACGCATGCTCGTGCGGTTCGCGATCCCTGGGGAGCTGAGGACGGGGTGCGTGGACCTGGCGGTTCTTGAGTTGAGGGCGCCGGTGTCGTCGGACGGGCACGCGAGCCGCGTGGCCCTCGAGGCGCACCCGCTGACGACGGAGTGGGAGGGCGGCACGGTGAGCTGGGATGGCGCATGGACGACTCCCGGCGGCGACTACGACGCGTCCGTGCAGGCGGTCTGGTTCGCAAAGCCCGGCGAGGGCTCGGTCATACGGTTCGACGTGACAGACGTTGTGGCTGCATGGGCGTCCGACGCGCTTGCGAACTGCGGGATGATCGTGGCCATCGAGCCGGGCCAGCCGAGCTCGATCGGGCAGTTGCACGACGGGGGCGCGGCGACGGAAGCCCCGGTCCTGTGTGTGTGGTACACGCCGGGGGACGACGGCCGGTGAGACACGGAACGCTGGTCCGGAGATGACACACGACGCGGTGGCGTCGAGTGCCCGGACGGAGGTGATACGTATGGCACGCACCGCTATGGCGATGACAGTGGCGGCTGCTCTGATGGTCGCGGGATGTGGTGCCGCGACTGCGACGACCGTGTACTGGACACCAGCGCACGAGCTGGCTCCCCCGGGATGGCGCCTTGACTTCATGACATGGGGCGACCTCGATGGCGACGGCGATGACGATGTCTGCGCATTCGCTCAGTACTGGAATGACGGCGGATGCCCCGGGCCGCCCGTCTGGCGGGTCGCCTCCTGCGTGCTTCCCGGGCTGTGGGAGTACATCGAGCTCTCGAGCACGCTCGGCGACCTCGATGCCGATGGTGACCTCGACGTGATCAGGGGTTGCCGGGAGCCGGCACTCCTGATGTTCTGGAACATCGGGACGCCCCATGTACCTCAGTGGCAGTATGACCCGTCAGTGTTCGGGCCCGGAGGCGACACCGTGATGTGCCCGTGCCTAACGGATCTCGACGGGGACGGCGATCTGGACATCGTCATGGTCGGCGCCGGCGGCGGGGTGTGGTTCTGTGAGAACACCGGGACGCCGACTGCGCCGCAGTTCAGCTACGGCGGCTGCACGAGCATCCCCCTGGGGGTTCAGCCTCCCTTTGCGTTCATCACTGTCGGGGATCTCGATGGCGACGGGGATCTGGACATCATCACGATCACCACTGATGATACCCCATCGCGATGCTGGGAGAACATCGGCACACCGGAGGAGTGGCTGTTCGCCGAAAACCCCGCGATGCTCACCGGTGTGACCGAGCCTGCTCGCGGGTTCGGAATCGCACTGCCCGACATTGACTGCGATGGGGATCCTGACCTGCTGATCGTCGACGGACACGGGGGCGTGTACCTGTACATGAACGAGACCGTCACATCAGCAAGTCCAGCGACTTGGGGCACCATCAAAGCCCTGTACCGCTAGCCTGATGTCAGTACCTCGCCGCCACCGGCACGCGGCGGCCCATCCCGAACGCCTTGCTCGTCACGCGCAGCCCCGGCGCGGCCTGGCGGCGCTTGTACTCGCTCGCGTTCATCGTGCGCACGACCCAGTCCACGGTCGCGCGGTCGAACCCGGCCTTCATGATGTCGCGCCGCGACCGCCCGTCCTCGATGTAGAGGTCGAGGATGGGGTCGAGCACCTCGTACGGCGGGAGCGAGTCCTGGTCCTTCTGGTCGGGCCTAAGCTCCGCCGACGGCGGCCGCTCGATGGTCCTGCCCGGGATGATCTCGCGCTCGCGGTTCACGTGGCGCGCAAGCTCGTAGACCATCGTCTTCGGCACGTCCGAGATGACCGACAGCCCCCCGCTCATGTCGCCGTACAGCGTGCAGTAGCCGACGGCGTGCTCGCTCTTGTTGCCCGTCGAGAGCACGAGGTGGCCGTACTTGTTCGAGATGGCCATGAGGATGTTGCCGCGGACGCGCGCCTGGATGTTCTCCTCGGCGATGCCGAGGGTCGTCTCCATGAACAGGGGCCGCAGGGTCTCGAGGTACGCCTCGTAGATGCGCTCGATGGGCACGGTCTTAAGCTGCACGCCGAGGTTCGCGGCGAGCGCGGCGGCGTCCTCGATGCTTGCGGCGGACGTATAGGGCGATGGCATCGAAACACCCAGCACGTTCTTCGCGCCGAGCGCGGAGGCGGCCAGCGCGCAGACCACGGCCGAGTCCACGCCGCCGGAGAGCCCGATGACGGCCTTCTCGAACCCGCACTTCCTCACGTAGTCGCGAAGCCCCAGCACGAGCGCGTCGTACACCGACGCGGTCGGGTCGGCCGGCGCGAACGGGATCGGGCCTCCCGGCCGCGCGAGGTCCACGACCTCCACGCGCTCCTCGAACGCGGGGAGGTACGCGGCGAGGCTCCCGTCGGGCCACACGACCATGCTCCGCCCGTCGAAGATGAGCTCGTCGTTCCCGCCGACCTGGTTCACGAACACGAACGGCACCCCGTGGCGCCTCGCGTGGCCGGCGAAGATCCCGTGCCGCACCTCGTCCTTCCCGACCGAGAAGGGCGAGGCCGAGATGTTGACGAGCACGGTGGCGCCGAGATGCGCCAGCTCGGCGACGGGGTCGGTGTCGTAGATCTTGCGCGGCCAGAGCGCGGGGTCGGCCCACGCGTCCTCGCAGGTGGAGATGCCGAGCACCTCGCCGTCGAACCCGACGGCGTCCACGCGCTCGGCGGCGTCGAAGTAGCGCGTCTCGTCGAACACGTCGTACGAGGGGAGGAGCGACTTCGGGCGCGCGGCCACGAGGTCGCCGTTCCGCACGAGGACGGCGGCGTTCGTGAGTCCCTTGCCCGAGCCGCGCCCGTTCCGGAGGACGGCGCCGGCGAGGATGCCGGTCGCCGGATGCGCCTTCGAGATGTCCG
>VGIX01000089.1 GCA_016867725.1 Candidatus Effluviviaceae Genus I sp. | reverse complement strand
CGGTCGCCGTCGATGCTCACCATGACGGCCGCCCCGACGGCGGCCAGGCGCGAGGCGACCTCCGGCGTCAGGAGCGTGCCGTTCGTTGTCACGTGGAGTGACAACGCGCGCCCCTCGGCCGTGGCCCTCGCCCGCGCGTGCCGCGCCGAGACCTCGATGAGGTCCGGATGAAGCAGCGGCTCCCCCCCGAAGAACACGACGGAGAGATGCGGAGCGCCGATGGACTCCTCGAAGAGAAGGTCGAGCGCGCGGAGCGCGACCTCCTCCGACATGAGGCCCCCGGCGCTCCCGCGGAGGTAGCAGTAGTCGCAGCTGAGGTTGCATCCGCCCGAGACGTGCAGCGCCAGCGAGGCGACGGCGCCGGGCGCCGGCCTCGAGGTGGGCCGTTCGGGTTCCGGCGGTGGGACGAGCCCGACCGCGTCCCTGAGAACCTCGCGCACGGCCCGTCGTCCGTGGTTCATCTCAAGGACGGCAAGGTCGGGCGCTCCCGCCCCGCGCTCGACACCCGCGAGGGTGTCCAGCGCTGCGGCGTCCGCCCGGAAGAACATCGCGGAGTCGGGGTCGACGACGAACCCCTCGCCCGCGATCTCGAACGCGTGCAGGCGCGGGAAGCCGATGCTCGATCCCGCCGACGCGAGGTCGGCCGCCGGGACCGCGGACAGACGCCGGTCCGCCGCGGCCTCTTCGCCGCCTGCGCCGGCCGCCTCCGCGCGGAGCGCGATCACGCGCCTGCGCGACTCCCACCTCAGGCGGCCCAGTGTGTCGCTGCGCGCCCGCTCCAGATGCTCAGCCAGCGCGGAGGCGCCGAGCGCGAGCGCACCAGCCCGGGCGCGCCCATAGCCGCCGTCGATGAGCGCCGCGCTCGCGTCGATCACGCCGCACTCGACGGCCAGGCGCGTCAGCGTCTCGGCTGAGGCGCCCCGGGGCGGCTCTGCCATGCCGAGCCGCTCCGCGATCATCCAGAGCGGCACGGACCACCGGCCTACCGCGCTGTCGTCCACGAGGTCGGCCAGATCGTCGGTCATCTGGTACGCCGCGTGGTAGTCCACCACGATCTGCTCCAGCGCTCCGACGCACTCCTCTCGGCCTGCCAGCAGGGCCACCCCGACAGCCGACGTCTTGAGCGGCGACAGCCGAAGGCCCAACTGCCGGAGCGACGCCGGCAGCTCACGCTCCGTGACCGCCTCGCGACCTCGCGGCGTCCTGAGCACCGCGCGCTCCCACGCGAGGCTGTCGAAGTACTCGGCGACGTGTCTGTCGAGGTGGCGCCAGAGAGCGCTCGTTGCGTCGAACAGGCGCGACAGCTCGCGCAGGAAGAGCGTGAGCGACAGGTCGGAGAAGCGGCAGGCCTCGGGATCGAGGTGCTCGTCCCCGTCGATGAGCCTGTCCTGCAGAAGGAAGTGGGCGGCGCCGAACGCGTTGGCGCGCGCCATCGTCCTCGCGGACCCGAGAGACCCACACGAGGGCAGCGCCTCCGCGAGCATGAACGGCATGAGCAGGAGCATCCCGCCGCGGGCCATCGTGGCTCCGAGCGGCTCTCCGCGACGCGCGTACGGCGCCGCACCGAGCGCAGCTGCGGCCTCCGACGCCACGGCGCGAAGCTCCGCGCCGTAGCGCGGCAGCGGACGCTCGTGATGCATCGAGTCTCTCGCAAGGGGCGGTGACGGTCAGGCAAGCGGGACGGCCGGCAGGCCTCGTGAGCCATCCCCGAGGTCACTACCGGCCGTCGAGGGAGGACTCCATCCCTGGGGAGGAGGAGAGCAAGGAACCTGCCAGGGCAACCGCGCGGGATGGAGTTCCGACGAAGAGCTTGTGGTTCGGCCTCTTTCTGCGCTGGGCGGGTCGGTGTCCGAAGTTCCGCCGCGGCGACTGTCCATCTCGATGACAGCAGGAGCGCTCCGAAGGCTCCTCGGTGTCAGGTTGTCACCCCAGGAACGGCGAGGCGATTCCGATGAGCAGGACCACGGCCATAGCCTTTGCTCTCGCCGTTCCCGGGAACAGCGAGGCCCCCGGGATCGGGGGCCTCATGTCAGCGGAAGGGAGAAGCAGGCCAAAGAGCGACCGGACTCGCCCCCCCTGCTTATTGGCATCCATGACCGCCTCTCCCTTCCATATCCTGGTTTCGAGACTCCGCGCTCAAGTGCTGCCGCGTCCCCTTAGGGCATGGGCTGTGCCAGAACGCCGGATCGCGGAGAAGAACCTCCACGAGGACATCGTCCGTAACTACCTGTAGGACAACGCGTTACGCGACTGCGTGTCTCGATGGGTGTACGCGGGTGAGCGCGCATTCGACGACGGCGCGACGGCCATCGAGGGCCCTTGGAAGCGGCGCGTCCTAACTCGTTCACCCAGCGTGAAATGCGAGACCGTCGAAGCTCCGACGGTGTGTCGAAACCTCGACGGTCCGGTGGTCTTGAGCGCTGTCCTCGATACGCGTTACGCCGCTCAGCCGATCCCGTACTTCCGCATCTTCGCGTGGAGCCCTGTGCGAGACAGCCCGAGGAGCTCTGCCGCGCGCTGCTTGTTCCACGAGCTTCTCGTGAGCGCCTCGAGGATCCTCGTCTTCTCGAGCGTCTCGACCTCGTCCTTGAGGGAGCGCTCGCCCGTCGCCTCGCCGGTCTGTCCGGCGCGGTGCCGCTCGCGCAGCTCGGGACGGAGCTTGTCGAGCCCGATGGCCTCGCCGTCCGCGCAGAGCGCCACACCCCGCCGCACCTCGTTCTCGAGCTCGCGCACGTTGTTCTCGCGCCAGTCGTGCCGGAGCAGAAGCTCCCGCGCCTCCCGTGTGAACCCAGTGATCCTCTTGTGCTCCTTCGCGGAGTAGAGGTCCAGGAAGTGCTGCATGAGCAGCGGGACGTCCTCGGGCCTGTCTCTCAGCGGCGGGACCTCGACAATGACCGCGCACAGCCTGTAGTAGAGGTCGCGGCGGAAGGTGCCGTTCCTCACGGCCTCGCTCAGGTCCTTGTTGCTCGCCGAGACCACGCGGGCGTCGCTCGTCCTCGTCAGGCTCTCGCCGACCCGCC
>VGIX01000088.1 GCA_016867725.1 Candidatus Effluviviaceae Genus I sp. | reverse complement strand
AATCGGCGTATGTTGAGCGACCGGGTTGTGCTCACAGCACGTGATGAGCGTTGGCTTGTCCTGTGCCTTCCGGCGGCGCTGGTGGTACTAGCTCTCGTCGCCGGAGTCCAGGGCTGCAGCAACGGCGGCGGCCCGGGCCCTGACGGTCCCCCGGCGCCCGGTGAGACTGAACCGCCCCGGCTTTTCCGGAGACTCGTTCATGTGAGTCCGGCCACCATGGCCGGCGCTTCCTGACTCCGGTAGTACGCCTCTTCGTACTCCGCCGGCGGGATGTTCCCGATCGGCCCCAAGAGCCGCCTGTTGTTGAACCAGTCCACCCACTCCAGCGTCGCGAACTCGACCGCCTCGAGATCACGCCACGGCCCGCGCCGCAGGATCACCTCCGTCTTGTACAACCCGATCACCGACTCGGCCAAGGCGTTGTCGTACGAGTTCCCGACGCTCCCCACAGAAGGCTCGATGCCCGCCTCCCGCAGACGCTCCGTGTAGCGGATCGACAGGTACTGCGTCCCACGGTCGCTGTGATGGACCAGCTCACGCCTGTCCGGACGGCTGAACAACGCCTGCTCCAGTGCATCCAGGGCCAGATCGCTCCGCAACGACCTCGACACCCGCCACCCAACGATCGTCCTCGAGAACGCGTCGATCACGAACGCCACGTACACGAACCCCCGCCACGTCGCCACATACGTCAGATCTGCCACCCACAACTCGTTCGGTCGCGTCGCCCAGAAGTCGCGGTTCACCAAGTCGGGCGGCCGGACCGCTGAACCGTCCCCCGTCGTGGTCTTGAACGTCCGGCCTCGAACGACCCCTGCAAGCCCCATCCCGCGCATCAGACGCTCCACCGTGCACCGAGCGACCCTGATTCCTCCGCGGTTCAGTTCCTGCCACGTCTTCTTCGCCCCGTAGACCTCGAAGTTCGCCGCCCGCACGCGGAGGATGCCTTCCCGCAGCCTCGCATCCCGCTTCGCACGCTGCGGCAGCCGCTCCGGGTCTGCCTGTCGCGCCTTCTGCTCGTAGTACGTCGACGGGGCGATCGGCAACACCTCGCAGATCGGCTCGACCCCGTACGCGTCCCGGTGTTCGTCGATGAACCGCGCCATCACTTTTGTCTGCGGTCGAACTCCGCCTGTGCGAAAAAGGCCGACGCCTTCCGCAGGATCTCGTTCGCCCGCCTCAGCTCGCGGTTCTCCCGCTCCAGCTCCCGGAGACGTTCCCGCTCTTCGGTCGTCAGGCCAGGACGCAGACCCGCATCCTGCTCCGCCTGGCGAACCCACTTCCGGAGCGTCTCCGCAGTGCAGCCCATCTTCGGCGCGATCGAGCTGATCGTCGCCCACCGGGAACCGTGCTCACGCTCATGCTCGAACACCATCCGCACTGCACGTTCCCGGACCTCCGCCGGATACCTCCCGTGATGTGCCATGACCCCATCCTCTCATGTGATGGAGCCTCCGGCAATCCCAGGGTGGTTCACCTTCGGGGATCCGGACGGCGCGTTCGAGCTCGTCGCCTACTACTTCGAGCTGTCGTTGGGCCCGACGGCAGCCGCCTGATCCGTCATGCATGGCACGTGGGGTGGATGCTTGACTCCGGTATGTGCAGGGGCATACAGTCCTGATGGAATGCCGATTCACCATAGGCTCTCTTCCCGGAGGGAGATGGAATGGACTCGGGGCGCGGCATCGACGCTCGAGCACCCGAGCGAAGGCGAGCGCCTGCGGACACGGGCCCTGCCGCGGGGGGGACGGTCGTCCGCCGCACGATCCGGCCACGACGCATCCACGTCAGCGCCTCGACCCTCTGCACCCTTCACTGCCCCGCATGTCCCAATCCGCACGGCGAGATCGCGCAGTCGGTGGGGGTGGGACATCTGCGCGCTGCGGACCTCCTGAGCCTCCTCGATCTCAACCCATGGGTTCATGAGGTCGAGGTCTCCGGACTGGGCGAGCCGTTCCTCAACCCCGAGATGCCGGCGATCGTGGCGGAGGCGCGGAGCCGAGGCGTCGCGCTCACGGCCGACAACGGGACGACCCTGAACGCGGCGAGCGAAGAGCTGCTTGGCGCGCTCGTGGAGCATCACTTCAGACGGATCACCTGCTCGATCGACGGCGCGACGCAGGGGTCGTACAGCGCGTACCGCGTGGGCGGCGACCTGCCGACGGTGCTCGGCAACATCCGCCGGCTGAACGAGCTCAAGACGCAGGCCGGGTCGCGGTATCCGAGGCTCACCTGGCAGTTCGTGGTCTTCGCCCACAACGAGCGCGAGATCCCGCTGGCGCGCCGCATGGCCGCCGAGCTGGGCATGGACTTCCGTCTCAAGGAGTCCTGGGCGCCGGAGCTGTCGCCGGCGCGCGGTCGCGGCCGGAGCGGGCGGAGGCGCGCGGGGGAGGCGGATGACGCCGCGCGCGACGGCGGGGACCCGGACCGCGCGGGGCGCGTGTTCTGCCATCAGCTCTGGGAAGAGCCCCAGGTGAACTGGGACGGCCGCGTGCTCGGGTGCTGCTGCAACTACCGGGGTGACTTCGGGGGCAACGCGTTCTTCGACGGGCTCCTCGACGTTCTGAACAGCGCGTCGCTGATGTAGGCTCGCGCGATGCTGCTCGGCCGCGTGCCGCCGCGCGCGAGGATCCCGTGTACCACGTGCGACGTGTTCCGCTCCATGGCGCGCGATGGACACTACCTGCGGCGAGGAGCGGTGCGCGTCGGGTCGCGCGCGGCGCGATTCGCCTACCATGAGCTGGGCGTGCGCCGGGCGAGGGCGTGGGTGTCGTCGTTGGGCGGACAGTGAGGGACGCGGGCATGCCCGAGCCGCGCCGCCCCGGGAGCTGACCGGCATGTCTTCCGTCTTTCCCAGTTCCATCCTCGACCTCCCGGAGGCCGATGTCCCGCTCAAGGGAGCGAGGGCGCATCTCTCACAGGGAAGCGACCACCAGGTGGTCTTCATGGAATTCGAGGCGGACGCGGTCGTGCCGCCGCACTCGCACGGGGCCCAGTGGGGCGTCGTCGTGGCGGGCAGCATCGAGCTCGTCATCGGCGGCAGGCGGCACGCGTTCGCGCGAGGCGACTCCTACTTCA
>VGIX01000087.1 GCA_016867725.1 Candidatus Effluviviaceae Genus I sp. | reverse complement strand
CGTCGATCTCGACCGGGGTCCGCTCGTACCCACCGACCGTGTACTCCAGCACCGTCCGGCTCCCCGTCGACTCAAGGACCCGGACAGAGAACGGCGCCATCGTCGGCGCCAGAGAAACGTACTCGCCTGCCACGGACACGACCGACAGAACGAGGACAAGCGCGAGCGTGAGGATCAACCGAGGCACGGTTCACCTCCGAGAATGACAACCCCCTCAACAATGACCCGCATACGACCCGCGGGCCGCTTGCTCTCCAGGTGGCCGCAGGCCACCATGACTCTCCATTATAGCACACGGACGCTAACTTGTCATCAGACGAAACCACTGCCCCGGCTGGGCCCAAGCCTCCGGCGGGACGCCGGCACGAACGGGGCCCTCCGCACAGCCGGGTGACCCTACCCCCCCGACAGCACGCGGCGGGTCTCCCGGGCGATGGCCAGCTCCTCGTTCGTGTGCACGACGAGGACCGGCGTGGTCCCGACGCTGATGTTCGGCCCGTGCGCGCTGTTCCGTTCCGGCGAGACCTCGATCCCCAGGAACTCGAGCCCCCTGCAGATCTGCTCGCGCACCGCGGCCGAGCCCTCCCCGATGCCTCCCGTGAACACGACGGCGTCCGCGCCGCCCAGAACCGCGGCGTAGGCGCCGATGTACTTCGTCACCCGGTGGCAGAACACGTCCACCGCCAGTCGCGCGCTTGCGTTCCCCAGTTCCGCCTCGCCCAGAAGCTCCCGCATGTCGTTGCTGACGCCGGAAAGGCCCAGAAGCCCGCTCTGCTCGTTCAGGAGCCGCCCGATGTCCGCGGCGCTCATCCCGTCGTTCTCGAGCAGGTAGAGCACGACATAGGGGTCCATGTCGCCGCACCGCGTCCCCATCACGAGACCCTCGAGCGGCGTGAAGCCCATCGACGTCTCCACGGAGACCCCGCCTCTCACCGCCGTGACGCTCGCCCCGTTGCCGAGGTGGCAGGTGATGAGCCGGAGCTCCGCGAGTGGCCGCCCGAGCGTCTCCGCTGCGAGGCCGGCGACGAAGCGGTGGGATGTGCCGTGGAAGCCGTAGCGGCGGATCCGGAGCTTCCTGCTGATGTCCTGCGGCAGCGCGTACGTGTAGGCCTCGGGGGGCATCGTCTGGTGGAACGCCGTGTCGAAGACGGCGACCTGGGGCACCCCGGGCAGCAGTTCGGCGCAGACCTGGATGCCCCTGAGGTTGTGCGGGTTGTGGAGAGGGGCGAACCTGGCGCAGGAGCGGATGCCTTCAATGACGTATTCGGTGATCAGGGCGGCGTCCTGGAAGATGCCTCCTCCGTGGACGACGCGATGGCCGACGGCGCCGATCTCGGATGCGGTCGCGATCGCCCCCTGCTCGTCGTGCAGCAGGTTCGCCAGGGCCATGCGAAGGGCGGCGCCATGGTCGCCGACCTCGCTCGTCTCACGCACCCCGGCCTTGCCTCGGGAGCGGTAGGTTACGACGGCGTCCGCCGCCCCGATGCGCTCCACGTGCCCCTTGCCGAGCGGCTCATCCGACGAGGGGCCGATCAGCTGAAACCTGACCGACGAGCTCCCGCAGTTCAGAACGAGGACATTCATGACGGGGTGCGCCTCCCGGTGAGCTGTGGCGAAGCCACGCGGAGCGGGGGTGAGCTTACCGCAATGTCACGAGGGCCCGCAATCGCCAACATGACGCCTGGTTCATCGCCGGTTCCCCGGTGTCGAGACCCGGCGATCCTGCGCCGGAGCTCACCGGCGAGCCTCATCGCTTGACAGCAGGGCGGAAGCTCTGATATGATGAACCCGACTGGCGGGTCGGTGGCGGCCCGCGCGGCCTTGCCATACGGAGCCGCGGATCGGCCGAGCCAGGGCCGGCGTCCGACGGCGTGATGTCCTGCATCACTGACCGGTTCGACCGGCGACGGTGGGCCGGCGAAAGGAGGCACTCCGTGCCCGGACGCTTCAGCGTGTCGGTGGCCGTCGTATTGCTGTCGCTCACGGCGGCGATGATGGGAAGCGCGCAGGCCGAGACGATCCACCTCCTTGCCTACCCGTTCGACCCGGTCACGGGCGAGGCCGCCGTGCCCCCCGAGCTCCGCGCCACGGAGCGGGCGGGCGCGCAGGAGTACTACCTCGTCCAGCTCTCCGGCCCTCCGACCGAGGAACGCAAGGATGACGTGAGGGCGGCGGGCGGCGAGCTCATCGCCTACATCCCCGACAACACGTACATCGTCAGGATGACGCCCGAGGCCCGCGAGGCGCTTGGGTCGTCGGACGCCGTCCGCTGGACCGGCCCGTTCCATCCAGCGTACCGGCTCTCCCCGACCATCGGCGCCATCGAGCTCCGCCACCCGGAGCGGGCGTCGGACCCGTGGCACACGCTCATGGTGCGGGTCTTCCGGAACCAGGCGTCCACGGCGCAGCAGGTCCGCGCGCTCGGCGCCGAGGTGCTCGAGATGCACGACGACGGATTCCAGAAGCTCATCGTCGTCCGCGCGGCCCCCGACGCGCTGCCGGCGCTCGCGCGCCTGAACGACGTGTGGTGGATCGAGGAGAAGCCCGAGTTCTTCCTTCTGAACGACACGACGAAGTGGGTGGTCCAGTCGAACGCCTCGGCGAGCACGCCGATCTGGGACAAGGGGCTGCACGGCGAGGATCAGCTCGCCGCCGTCATGGACTCGGGGCTCGACTACAACTCGTGCTGGTTCCGCGAGACCGGCGGAGCCGCCCCCGGGCCGAGCCATCGCAAGGTGGTGAGCTACGTGACCTACGGGGGCAATCCCTATGACGGCTGCGGCACCGGGCATGGCACCCACGTGTGCGGCACGCTCGCGGGCGACCAGTCCTACATCAACGCCGGCAACTACAACTACAACGGCATGGCCTATGCGGCGAAGCTCGCCATCCAGGACGTGGGCGCGGACGACTCGTGGTCCTGCTCGACGGGGCAGGTGAACATCCCGACGAGCCTCACGGCGGCATTCACGAACGCGCACAACCTCGGCGCCCGGGTGCACTCGAACTCGTGGGGCGGGTCCGAGAACAGCTACAACTCCTACTGCGTTGACGTGGACAGCTTCATGTGGGGCAACAAGGGCTTCCTCGTGGTCTTCGCCGCCGGCAACTCCGG
>VGIX01000086.1 GCA_016867725.1 Candidatus Effluviviaceae Genus I sp. | reverse complement strand
TGTGCCCGTGGCGTCCATTTCGTCCGACGCGGCGCTCGCCCCGCGGGACTCCGTGACGCTCACGCTCACCTGGTCGTCACCGGCGCCCGGGTACCACACGGCCGTGCTGACCCTCGAGTGCGGCCACGACGAGAACCCGAACGACAACGCGCGGCGCACGAGCTTCACGGTCGGCGGGTTCGGCGCGCTCCTCGCCGTGAACGAGATCATGTACTCACCGGCCGACAGCGCGACGGAGTGGCTCGAGCTGGTGAACGCGTCGGGAGAGACGGTCAGGATGGACGGCTGGCTCGTCGGCGACGACCGGGTCGCGCAGTCACTTCTGGTTGACTCGCTCCTCGTCGTGCCGCCCGGCGGGTTCGTCGTCGTGGCGCAGGACACAGCGCTTCTCCCCGGCACCCCGGCCCCGCTCATGGAGATGCTGCGATGGATGGCGCTCAGCGCCGACGATACGGTCGTGCTCCTGGACCGCTACGGGACGGTGATGGACCGGGTGTCCTACAGCCACAGGTGGGGGGGCGCGCGCGGCGTGTCGCTCGAACGGGTGAGGCCGGACCTCTCGCCGGACGACCCGGGCAACTGGGGAAGCTCGGTGTCGCCTGCGGGAGCGACGCCCGGCAGGGTCAACAGCATCCACATCGCGGCGTTCCCCTCGGCGGGGAAGCTCACGGTGTTCCCCAACCCGTTCTCACCGAACGGCGACGGGCGGGACGACCGGGTGGCGGTGGTCATGGAGCTCCCCGTCGCGCACGCGGTGGCGCGGCTGACGGTGTACGACGTCCGCGGCCGCGCGCGGGCGGTGCTCATGGACCACGAGCGCGTGGCGAGCCTCCACGAGGTCCTGTGGGACGGGACTGGGTTCGACGGCGGCCTGCTGCCGTCGGGGCTGTACGTGATGTGCCTCGAGGCGCTGAACGCGCGGGACGGGATTCTCGTGACGGCGAAGGCGGTCGTGGGGATTGTGAGGTAGGGCCGCGCGGCGGGTCGCGGGTCGTGGCCGCCGTCGGCGCGGCCGTCGCGGTCGCGGCGGTCGTCCTCGCTCTCGCCCGCGAGCCGGCGGCGGCCGCGTTCGAGCTCGAATGGCCCGACGCGCGCGGCGCGGCGCTCGGCCGGACGGGCCCCGGCGGCGCAGCGGAGGCCGCGGGCTGGCTGTTCGAGACGCCGTCGGACACCGCCGCGGCCGCACGGGGCCCGCGTTGGTCCGCGTCGTTCTCGGGCGGCGAGCTCTACGGGCTTGCGGAGGCGCGAGGGGCCGCGGCGGAGGCGGGCGTCGCGCGCGACGACACCCGCGCCGCGGTGCGCGCGGCGACGCTGGGTTCGCGCCGGTACGAGGAACGCACGGTCGCGGCCGAGGTCGGACGGCGCCTGTCCGACGATCTGGCATGCTGGCTGCGCGTGCGCGTTCTCGGCATCGCGGCGGAGGGGTACGACGGCCTGTGGTCCTGCGCGGTGGACGCGAGGATCGCGCGGCGCGCGGCAGGCAGGCTCGTGCTCGCGGCGGGCGTCGAGAACGCGGGTGGCGCGCGGATCGGCGGTTCGCCGGTCGCCACGGCGGCGGGCGCGTCCGCCGCGCTCGCGCTCGACGGAGCGACGCTCGAGGCCGGTGTGCGCGCCGAGGCGGGGCTCCCGGCGTCGTCCTCGCTGGCCGTCGAAGCGGCCGCGGGCGCGTGGCTTCGCGTGCGGGCGTCGGCGACGAGCGAGCCGGGGACGGTCGGGCTTGGGATCGGGATCGGACGCGAGGGCGGCGACCCGGCGGAGGCGCTCCGGCGCCCGGTCGTGGACGCCGCGTGGACATGGCACCCCGAACTGGGAGTGAGCACCTTTGTCACGGTTCGCTTCGGCCGCTAGGGCTCTGCTTGCGGCCTCGATCGTGGTTGCCGTCGCGTCGCAGGCGCTCCCGGCGCGCGCGGACGGAGCGCCGTCATCGCCGGACGATGTCGTCCAGGCGCCGGAGCCGGGCGATGCGCTCGACATCGCCGCCGCGCTCGAGGCGGCCGGCGTGTTCGCATACGACGGCGAGCCCGCGGGTGACGTGGGAGCGCTTGCGGACGACCTCTTGCGGGAAGCGGCCGCGTTCCGTGAGCACCCGCTCGACGTGAACTCGGCGCCCTTGGGAAACCTCCTGCGACTTCCGTTCCTGGACCCCGGCGCGGCGCTCAGGATCGTCGCCGCGCGCGCCGAGGGCGGTCCGTTCGCGACGACCGAGGAACTGGTGGACCGCGGGTGCCTCTCGCCGGAGGCGTACGCGCTGGTCGCGCCGTACGTCACAGCAGTGGCGCCGCGCGACGCGGTGGCCGGGGCGGCCGGCAACGCCGGCGCCCGGACGGCGCGTGCTGCCGGCAATGCCCGCGCTGCCCCTGCGCCGGCCCTCCGCTGGAGCGCGCTCGTGCGCGGCTCCTCCTCGTCCACGGTCGCTTCACGCGCTCCCGGGTCGTTCGCACGGCTCAGGGCCGCGCACGGGGACCGCCTGCGACTCGGGCTTGCGTGCGAGCGTGACCAGGGCGAGGCGTCGCTCGCGGACCACGCGGCGCTCGGCGCGGAGTGGCGGCCGGTGGAGGGACTGCGGGTCGGGGTCGGGGACCTCGGGGTCGCTTGGGGGCAGGGCCTCGTCGCCGGCGCGTCCGGCATCGCGTCGGTCGCGGGCTTCCCGCGGCGGAGCGAGCGGCTCCGCATCTACGACGGGGCGTCCGAGTCCACGGCGCGGCGCGGCGCGTACGCTGAGGCGGAGCGCGGCATCCTCCGCGCGCAGGTCGTCCTCGCCCGCACGCGGCTCGACGCCGGGCTCAACGCGGAGGGACTCGTGAGCTCGCTTCGCGCGAGCGGGCTGCACAGGACCGACGGCGAACGCGCGGGCCGGGACGCGCTCGAGGAGGAGCTTGTCGCGGTCCGGCTCACGCTTGCACCGCGGCCCGGCGCGCGGTTCGCCGCCACCGTCGCGAGGTTCAGGTACGACCCGGCGTTCGCGGCGGGGGATCCGGAGCGGCAGCGGTTCAGGTTCGCAGGAAGCGCGCTGCGGCTCGGGGGCGCTGACGCGCTCCTGCGCGGCGAGCGGTGGCAGGTCGGCGCCGAGGTCGCCGCGACCGAGGACGGTGCGGCGGCGTGGGCGGGAGCCGCGAAGGCGTCGCTCGGGCGCGCGGCCGTGGCGTTCGGGGCAGCGCGCTTCGCGCCGGACTACTGGAGCCCGCTCGGGTCTG
>VGIX01000085.1 GCA_016867725.1 Candidatus Effluviviaceae Genus I sp. | reverse complement strand
CGCCGCCCGCACCCAGTCGGACCACCCGGACACCGTCAGGATCTCGAACTCGAGGCGACGGCCCGCCGGGTCGACGCGGAACCCGTCCTCGCTCCGCCGGTACCCCAGCTCGTCGAGGAGCGCGTTGGCCTTCGCGACGTCGTGGCCCACCCAGTCGCCCGCGGCCAGCGCCTGCGGGTCCTTCCAGGACAGGAACGCGTCGCTCAGGGCCGTCGCGTCCGCGGGGCGCGAGTAGCGGTAGAGCGCGACGTCGATGAGCAGTTCGCGGTCGACGGCCAGGCTGAACGCCTTCCGCGCCCGGACGTCGTCGAACGGCGGGCGCGTCGTGTTGACGTAGAGGAAGATCGTGCTCCCGGTCAGCGGAAACCAGTACGCGTGCGTCTCGGGGGAGCGCGCCACGAAGACGCGGTCGATGGCGGGCACGAAGTTGCCGGCCCAGTCCACCTCATCGAACACGAGCGCGAGGTTGGCGCGGTCGTTCGAGGGCAGCGCCGGGAAGCGCAGCGCCTCGACCGCGGGCTTGCCCTCCTGCCAGTAGAAGGGGTTCCTGCCGAGCTCGTACATCTGGTTGCGGAAGAGCCGCACCTCGGTGAACGGCCCGGTCGCGACCGGGTTCTCGTTGGGGAACGCGACGGGGTCCTCGATGTCCTTCCAGAGGTGCTCCGGCACGATGAGCTGAGCGGCGACCTCGCCGAATCCGGGGACGTACTGGCGCCCGAACGCGAAGTCCACGGTGCGGTCGTCGACGAGCCGCACGGCATCGAGGAACTTCCAGACGCCGCGCCTGTCCAGGGCCGGGAACCGCCTGACGAGGTCGAACGTGAACGAGACGTCGCGCGCCGAGAACGGCTCGCCGTCCGACCACCGCACGCCGTCGCGCGTAGTGACCCGGAGCACCATGTTGCTCTCGCGCCACTCGTACGCGACGGCCAGCCACGGCACGAACTCGGACTTCACGCTGTTGAAGACGAAGAGCGGCTCGTAGACGCCGGCCAGGGTCGGCCACCGCACGGCCGAGGCCGTGGTGAGCGGATTGAAGTTGCGTATCCAGGACGACTGCTGTTCCTGCGAGACGACGAGGACGCCGGGCGGCGCCGTCCCCCGCTCGCCCGTGCATCCCGCCAGCAGTGCCGCCGCGATGGCGGCGACCACCGCCGCCGCGGCGATGGAGCGCCCGATCATGGGATCATCCCGTAGACTCTCACGTAGTCGACGAGCATGGTCTGGGGGAAGGTCGTCGTCGCGTCCGGCGGTCCAACGTAGTTTCCGCCCACGGCGAGGTTGAGGATGATGAAGAAGTCGTGGTTGAAGACCCACGACGTGCCCGAGGGAAGGTCGGACGGACCGAGCGTCATGTAGGCGTTGTCGTCAACGGACCAGGTGATCGAGTTCGCATCCCAGTCCACCGCGAACACATGGTAGTCGTCGTTGAACGCGGCGCCCGAGAGCCTGAAGGAGCCGCCCACCGAGTTGCCGCCGGAGTAGCCCGGGCCGTGGAGGGCGCCCGTCACGACGTCGGGGTACTGGCCCCGGTACTCCATGATGTCGATCTCGCCGCAGGCGGGCCAGCCAACCGACCCGATGTTGTCGCCGAGCAGCCAGAACGCCGGCCACATCCCCTGCCCGACCGGGAGCTTGATGCGCGCCTCGAACCTGCCGTGCGTCCTCGTGAGTCCGTTCCTCGTGTTGATCCGGCCGGAGGTGTAGTCGCGCCCGAGGTAGCTCTCCTCGCGCGCGGTGATGGCCAGGTTCCCTTGACCGTCGAGCGAGACGTTGACCGGCCGGCTGGTGTCGTACTCCAGCTGGTCGTTGCCCCAGTCCGTGCCGATGTCGAAGGTCCAGCGTGAGGAGTCGGGCGACTGGCCCGCCGGTCCGTCGAACTCGTCGGACCAGACGAGCCCGAGTTGGTCCATGCCGGTGGGCGAGTGGCACCCGGACTGCGCGGCCGACCCCAGGACCGCCAGCGCGAGCACCGTCGCCGCTGTGAGGATCCGTCTCATCACCGTCTCTGTCTCCTCATCGGAGCGGCCGCGTGGTTCTCCACCGTCGGGAAGAGGCGCGAGTCCTCGAGGGCCGCCTTGAGCACGAGCGTCGCGGCGCCGATCGCAACCGACCTGGGTCCGAGCTCGCTTGCCTTGATCTCCGCGGCCTTCACCGAACTCACGAGCGTGCGGCTCCGGGCCGTCTCCCTGAGCGGGACGAGAAGCAGCTCACCCAGACCGACCAGGTCGCCACCCACCACGACCATCGAGGGGTTCATGAGGTTCAGCAGTCCCGCGACGACGATGCCGAGATGGCCGGCGGCTTCCTGCGCGACCTGGAGGGCGACCTGGTCCCCGTTGAGCGCGGCCTCCTCGAGGTCACGGATGTCGAACCGGCGCCCCGCGAGGGCGCTGCCCGGGCGCTTCTTGAGCAGCTCCTCCGCACGCTCCAGGAGCGCGGGCGTGCCGATCATCGTCACGAGGCAGCCCCTGAGCCCGCAGATGCACGGCATGCCGCCCGGGTCGATCGCGACGTGACCGATCTCGCCCGCGACCCCGGTCGCGCCCCGGTAGATGTCGCCGCCGATGATGTGCCCCGAGCCGATGCCGGTCGCGAGCTTGATGTACGCGAAGTCGTCAACGCCTCTCCCGGCGCCCCACCAGTGCTCCGCCAGAGCGCCCAGGTTCGCGTCGTTGTCCACCATGACGCGGACGCCGAACCGCTCGCTCAGGCCTTCGAGCCCGAGGCGGCCCTTCCACGCCGGAAGGACGATCGTCGAGAGCTGCTCCGGATGCGCCGGGTCGAACGGACACGGAAGTGCCACCCCGACGCCGACGAGCGGTCGGCCCTCGCGCGCGTCGTTCTTGAGACACGCCTCCGCGAGCTGGGCGATGAGCGCGCGGGTGCCCTCGGGGTCGGTGCGCACCGGATGCTGGCGGACCTCCCAGGCCAGCACGTTCGCACGAAGGTCGGTCAGCGCGGCCGCGACGTGCGAAGCGCCCATCTCGACGCCGAGGATGACGCAGGCGTCATCCTGGAACTCGAGCAGCACGGGGCGTCGCCCGCCCCGCGACTTGCCCAGACCGACCTCGGCCACGAGCCCGGTGGGCAAGATCTCGCTCACGACCTCCGAGACGGTTGACCGCGAGAGGGACGCCCGCTGAGCGATCGCCGCCCGCGAGATCCGCCGCTCGCGCCAGATGAGGCGCAGGACGGCGTCGGCCAGGGGCCTCGGCCCGTTCGGGTCCCTTCGCCTCTCACCCTTCCTGACCCGCTCCATCCGCTCCTCTCCTGCTCCGCCCCACGGACTTCGTCCAGCAGGCGGGACAGTCTATCTGTGGAAGTACACGTTGTC
>VGIX01000084.1 GCA_016867725.1 Candidatus Effluviviaceae Genus I sp. | reverse complement strand
TTCGTGTTGGTAGCGGGGGCAGGATTTGAACCTGCGACCTTTGGGTTATGAGCCCAACGAGCTACCGGACTGCTCCACCCCGCGGTATGAGCTGCATCCACATATAGCACGGCGTCGGTGGCGCGTCAAGGGCAATCTCGGCGCGCCTCGGCGCGGCCCGGGCCGCCACCGCCCACGCGACAGCGCCACTGCACACACCGCCTCCACAGACAGCAGGCGGCGGCGTGACCGCGATGCGAGCCCCGCACTCACCAGCGCTCCCTCGCGAAGAACCTGCGCACTCGCCGCGGGTTCACGCGCCATGACCGCGCAGATCCTGCGCAGTCCAACCGCCGACTCCGGTGAACGCACGAGCGCCGCGCAACAGCAGCTCACGATGCCCACACGAGTTGCGGGCGCGCGAGGCGCTCGGCGAGCGCGCCGCACGCTCCGGCACGCCCGTTGCTGACATGACCGTCCAGTCCGTCGGCGGCTGGCGCTGCGAGCCGACAGGATGACGCCGGCGGGGCGGCCGCGCCCGCCCCCCGGCGTTGACCCACCGCGGGCCGAGGACTAAACTGCTTGAGAGCGCGCCCCGCCACGGGGCGCGTCCGATGCGATGCCGCCGGCAGCCACCGGCAGGCCCAACGCGAACGCAGGAGCGGCACACACGATGAAGAAACTCTGGATCGCAGTCGCGGCCGTGGTCGTCGTCGCCGTCGTCATCCTCGCCATGGCGAGGGGTCGCGGCACGGGGGGCGATTCCCAGTACACCTTCGGCGAGGTCACGCGGGGCGATCTCAAGTCGGTCGTCTCCGCGACCGGCGCGCTGAGCGCGGTCGGGACGGTCGAGGTCGGGACGCAGGTGTCGGGGACGCTCGCGCGCATCTTCGTGGACTTCAACGACGACGTGCGCGCCGGACAGGTCCTCGCCGTGCTGGACACGACGATGCTCGCGACCTCCGTGAAGGACGCGCGGGCGGGCGTGCTTCGGGCGCAGTCTCAGCTCGACAAGGCGCGGCTCGACCAGGAGCGCATCGCCGAGCTCTTCGCCCAGGACCTCATCAGCAAGGCCGACTACGAGACCGCCGCGACGGCCCTCACCGCCGCGCAGGCGGGCCTTGTCTCCGCCCAGGCCTCCCTCGAACGGGCCCGCGCCAACCTGGCCTACGCCGTCATCCGCTCGCCGATCGACGGGACCGTCATCGAGCGCAGCATCGAGCTGGGCCAGACCGTCGCCGCGAGCCTCTCCGCGCCCAAGCTCTTCGTGATCGCCGAGGACCTCAGCAAGATGGAGATCCACGCCCTCGTGGACGAGAGCGACATGGGACAGATCAAGGTCGGGCAGAGGGCGACCTTCACCGTGGAGGCGCATCCGGGCAGCGAATTCGCGGGGACCGTCAAGCAGGTGCGGCTTCTTCCGCAGACCGTCTCCAACGTCGTGAGCTACACGGTCGTCCTCGACGCTGCGAACGAGGGGGATCTGCTGCTGCCGGGCATGACCGCAACGGTGGACTTCATCGTGGAGGAGCGCAAGGACGTGCTGCTCGTGCCGAGCGCCGCGCTCAGGATCAGGCCCACGGAGCAGATGTTCGCCGAGGCTCGCGCCTCGACGAAGCGCGAGGGTGGCGAAGCGCCCGGCGGAGGGACTCCGACCGCCGCCGGTGGCGCGTCGAAGCCCGGCGGCGGCTCCGCGCCTGCCGCGGGGTCGTCCCCGCCGAGTGCGGGCGCGCGGGGCGGGATGTTCGCGCACGGCAACGCATCCGACCGCGCGCTCGTGTGGTACCTGAACGAGCAGGGCAAGCTCGCGTTCGCGCCCGTCACGCGGGGGGCGACCGACGGCCGGAACACCGAGATCGGTGAGGGGCCGCTCAAGGAGGGGATGCAGGTGATCGTGGCGCTCCCGGCGAGCGCGGCCGCCGCGACCGCGGCGCGCACGAACCCGCTCACCCCGACGTCGCCGTTCGGGCGGAGGAGATAGACGTGCCCGCGACGCGCGTCATCGAGATGCGGCACATCACGAAGGACTACTGCATCGGGGACGTGACCGTCCACGCGCTGCGCGGCATCGGCCTCAGCGTCGAGCGCGGTGAGTTCGTCGCCATCATGGGCGCGTCCGGCTCCGGCAAGTCCACGCTCCTCAACGTGCTCGGCTGCCTCGACGAGCCCACCGCGGGCGAGTACCACCTCGACGGCGTGAGCGTGCGAGGCCTCTCGCGCGACGAGTACGCGCACATCCGCAACCAGCGCATCGGCTTCGTCTTCCAGACGTACAACCTGCTCCCGCGCACGAGCGCACTCGACAACGTCGAGCTTCCCCTCTTCTACGACCACACGGGGCGCATCGCCGACTCGCGCACCGCCGCCGTGCGCGCCCTCGAGCGCGTCGGCCTCGCCGACCGCATGGACCACGAGCCGAGCCAGCTCTCCGGCGGGCAGCAGCAGCGCGTCGCGCTCGCCCGCGCGCTCGTGAACGAGCCGGCGATGATCCTCGCCGACGAGCCGACCGGCAACCTCGACAGCCGCACGTCGATCGAGGTCATGGCGCTCTTCCAGGAGCTGAACGCGCAGGGCAACACCATCCTCATCGTCACGCACGAGCACGACATCGCGCGGTACGCCAGACGCATCGTCGTCATGCGCGACGGGCTCATCGTGACCGACCGCCCGATCGACGGCCGGCGGGACGCCGCGAGGGACCTGGAGGCGATGCCGCCGGCCGAAGAGGCGGTGCTGGAGGGCAGCGGTGGCGGGGCAGTCTAGCGTGCTGGCGCGCCGCGCGCGCCGGCTTCTCAAGGAGGCGACTCGGAGCCTCGTCCGGAACAGGACGCGCAGCTTCCTCACGACGCTCGGCATCATCATCGGCGTGGCGTCGGTGATCGTCATGGTCGGGGTCGGCGCCGGCGCGCAAGCCGACGTGAAGAAGCAGATCTCGGCGCTGGGGGCGAACTCCATCCAGGTGTGGTCCGGCGCGTTCCGCGCCGGCGGGGCGCACATGGCCGCCGGCACCATGACCCGCCTCTCACTCGAGGACGCGGACCTCATCGCCGAGGAAGCAGCGCACGTCGCCGCGGTCTCCGCGATCGTGCGGACGGGAGGTCAGATCGTCGGTGGCTCGGGCAACTGGAACACGCAGGTCCACGGGGTCTCTCCCGAGTACCTCACGATCCGCGCGTGGGGCCTTGCCTCCGGCGAGTTCATCACCGACCGCGACGTCCGCGCGCGCAGCAAGATCGCGGTCCTGGGTCAGACGGTCGTGGACAACCTCTTCGCCGACGCGGACCCCGTCGGACAGGTCATCCGCATCAGGAACATCCCGTTCCGCGTGGTCGGCGTCCTGACCAAGAAGGGCGCGGCGCTGTGGGGCGGCGACCAGGACGACGTCATCCTGGTCCCG
>VGIX01000083.1 GCA_016867725.1 Candidatus Effluviviaceae Genus I sp. | reverse complement strand
CGGCCATCGTCGCCGAGGTGAACGCGACGTTCGACGGCATCATGGTCCCGCCCGAGGACGGCAGGAAGTACCAGCCGGCGTACGAGTCGCTCTCGCCGGCCCGCGCCGACACCGACGCGGCGCCGGGCGTGGTGCTCCTCATGCCGCCCGGCGGCGCGCCGCAAGGTGAGAGCGTCGAGGAGGTGCGCGTCGAAGAGGCCCGCGCCGTCGCGGCGTTCCTCGCCGAGGCGCGGGATGGGGGCTCACTGCGGGTGTGGGACCGTGGCAAGGACTCGTGGCGGCCCGCCGGCCTCGGTGACATGGCGGTCCTCTTCCGGCGGACGGCCGCGCTCGAGGCCTACGAGGACGCCCTCTCCGCGTACGATCTGGAGTTCCGCGTCGCGGGCGGCAGACGCTTCTACGCCAGGCGCGAGGTGAGGGAGCTTTCGGCCGTGCTCGCGGCGGTGGACGACCCGCACAGCGGCGTCGCCGTCGTCGGCGCGCTCAGGAGCCCGTTCCTCGGCGTGTCGGACGAGAGCATCCTCCTCCATCGCCTCAAGGCCGGCTCGCTCAACTACCTCGACGGCCGCCGCGGCGCGCCGGAGGTGGACGAGGCGTTCGCGCTCCTCGCGAGGCTCCACCGGTCGAGGAGCGGCCGGCCCGCGTCGAAGGTCATCCGCGACGCGCTGACCTGGACGCAGGGGCTCTCGCTCTTCCTGATGAAGCCCGACGGCGAGCAGCGGCACGCGAACCTCGAGAAGGTGGCGGAGCTCGCCGAGGCGATGGAGCGGACGGAGCCGATCTCGCTCGGGGGATTCGTGCGGTGGCTCGCGGACGTCTCCGAGCTCTCGCCGGAGGAGGAGGAGTCGCCGCTCTCCGAGGAGGGAGGTGAGTTCGTTCGCCTGCTCACCATCCACAAGGCGAAGGGGCTCGAGTTCCCGGTCACGGTGCTCGCGGACCTCTCCGCGGGCGACAACAAGCCCGATGCGATGGTCGTGGACCGCGCCGAGGAGCGGCTCGAGTTCCGCATCGGCGGAGGCGAGAACGGCCTTCGGACCCTCGGATACGAGGAGCTGAACGCCCTCGAGAAGGAGCGGAAGCGCGCCGAGAGCCTGCGGCTCCTCTACGTCGGGATGACGCGAGCGCGCGACGCGCTCGTGGTGCCGTGGTTCGTGAAGAAGGGCGACGCCGGGCAGGCAGGGCTCCTCGCCCACCTCGCCGGCGTCCGCGAGCGCGCCGGGGAGCCGGTGCGCTCGCTCGCGGAGGCCCGCGGCCGGACGGTCGTCCCGTTCGACACGGGCGCGCTCGAACTCGGGCGCGGGCCGAAGAGGCCGCTTCGCGTCGACACGGAGCGGGCGCTCGCGATGGACCCGGCCGGGACGCGCGCGGCCGCGGAGCTGGCGGAGTGGAACGCCAGGCGCGAGGCGCGCGCGGCCGAACTGCATCGACCTGCGCCCATCCGCACTCCTTCGGGCGCCGAAGAGCAGGCGGCCGCGGCGCCCGCGTCCGGCGGCCGGGGTCGCCCCGGCGAGGCCGCCGGCCTCGAGTTCGGCTCGCTCGTCCACGCCGTGATGGAGCGCGTGGACTTCGGGAACCCGGGCGGCGCGGGCGCCATCGCCGCTGCGCTCGCCCGGACGGCCGGGCTCCCGGTGTCCGCGGCCAACGAGGCCGCCGACCTCGTCGCCCGCGCGCTCGCCTCACCGGTGATGCGGCGCGCTGCGGCGTCGGGCCGCGCGTTCCGCGAGGTCCCGTTCTGCGTCGCGTCGGGCGGTGGGATCGTCGAGGGCAGGTCGGACCTGGTGTTCGAGGAGCCCGAAGGCCTCGTCGTCGTGGACTACAAGAGCGACACGCTGACGGAAGGTGGCGCGGCCGAACTGGTGGAACGCTACCGCGGGCAGGCGGAAGCGTACGCGCGGGCGCTGTCGCAGGCGATCGGGAAGCCCGTGAAGGAGGCGGTGCTGCTGTTCCTGCGCGGGCCGGAGGAGGTGCCGATCAGCGGACCCCACACATAACGAATGCCGGATCCTCGGTGCCGACCGCTCCGGTCCCCAACCCTCCCGCTGGGGGCCTCGGCGGTACGACACGAACCCGGCAGGTCGGAAGCTATCACCCGAGGCGGCCCCTGTCAAGGGGCGTCGCGGCGTCGGGCGGGGCCAGTTGTGCCGCGGCCATGTACGGCCCCACGTGCGTGCCACCGAGCACTGCGTTGGGGCGGTGCCCCATGCGGTCGGCGCTCCCGCTCTCTGCGGGGTCCAGCGCGCTCTACCGGAAGATGGCCTTGATCGTGCCCCAACTCGCGGAGGCCGCCGCTGACACACGCTCATTCAGCCAGAGGTATGCGTTGCCGACCCAGTCGCGCATCAGGAGGTCGAGATCTCCGTCGCAGTCCACGTCCAGCAGCGCAAGCCCTCCGCCGCCGAACGGTGGTCCACTGACCCCGGTCAGCATCGCGGGGTTCTCCACGAACTGCCACGCCTGCGGCGTACCGACGTTCTCCCAGGCCCGGAGGGACTGCTCGGTACTCACGGTGACCAGGTCCAGGTCACCGTCGCCATCCAGGTCTCCGACCGCGATTGACCCAGTGGGAGGGATCACACCCAGTGACATGCTCCGGCACGAAAACGCGAGCCACTGCGGGGCCTGAGATGTCCCTGTGTTCTCGCAGAACCACGTACCTCCTCCTGCGCTCACGATGACCAGGTCAAGATCGCCGTCGGCGTCCAGGTCCGCGAGGCGTGGACATGCCTCTGTGTCGCCCCCGCTGCCGAACATGGACAGGTCCTGTTGCCACTGCGGCACCTGGGGCGTCCCGACGTTCCAGAACATGCGGAGTCCGGGCTGCCAGCAGCCGTAGATCAGGTCAAGGTCGCCATCGGCATCGAGATCCCCGAGCGTCGCGGTGCGAGGGGCGGTGCAGTTCGCGCAGTCCGGAAGCACGCTCCCCTCCGTCCGCCACGTCGGTGTTCCGGGGCAGGTCCCGTCGTTCCAGAACTGCTTCATGCTGCTGACATCAGGATCCCCATCGCCGTCCAGGTCCCCCCAGGTCGTCAAGTAGCTCATGTACTGCCCCGGCGGCGCCAGTTCGTGCGCCGACGTCCAGTACACCGCGGACTCTCCCGCCGCCGTCGCCGACCACAGCAGCGACACCGCCACCACCACGGCACCGATCGCAGTTCGTGCCATCGGGATCACCTCCTGTCCTCGTCGCGGTCCCGCAATGCATCCTCGGTGCGGCGGCTCCTCACCGGCCATCCTCAGAGCGCGGCGTGTAGCGCACGCTCAGCACCGGAGCCCCGCCCGCCGCGCCGTGTGAGTCGCAGGCCCCGACCGCTCCCGGCCAGCCTGGAGAGACCGCCAGCACCAGCCCGTGGTTCGGGACCGTCCCCGTAGCCCAACCGCTCACCATGTCCG
>VGIX01000082.1 GCA_016867725.1 Candidatus Effluviviaceae Genus I sp. | reverse complement strand
CGTGAGCACCGCGCCCTTCGGTTCCCCGGTCGTCCCGGAGGTGTAGACGATGGTCGCGACGTCGGAAGGCCCGACGTTCGGCAACCTGTCCGGGGCGGCACCGGACGAGCCGGCGTCGGCGCGCGGCGAAGAGGCGCCGGCTTCGGCCCGCGGGGCGTCGGGCATGCCGAGCGCGGACAGCGGTACAACCGCCTCGAGGCTGCCGCCCTCGTGAGCGAGCGACTCGGCCACCGCGAGGAGGTGCGCGTCGCCCGCAAGGAGCACCCGCATGCCCGAGTCAGCCACGATGTACCGGAGCTGTTCGCGCGGCACCGTGGGATAGACGGGGACGACAACGCATCCGAGGGAGAGCGTGGCAAGGTCGGCCACGATCCACTCGGGGCGGTTCTGGGAGAGGATGCCGACCACGTCCCCGCGCTCGAGCCCAATCGAGCGGAGGTGCGCCGCGGCGGCCTCGACCGCGCGGACGAACTCCGCGTACGAGACGCGGGCGTACGACTCGCCGCTGCGGACCATGAGGGCGGTCCGTTCGGGGTGTCGCCGCGCCGCGGCGAAGACGGCGCCGTGGATGGTCTCCTCGGTGTTACTCAAGCCCCCACGACCTCCCGAGCCGCTCAAGCTCGCTCAAGTAGCGCGCGGAGTCGCCGCGCAGCGTCTCGATCAGGTTCCGCACCGGCGCCATGGCGATGTCGGCGCGTCGCCCGCCCGGGAGCGAGAGTGTCAGGGCGGAGCGCTGCTGCGCCGAACCCAGCCTGACCGGCGAGTGCCCGAGCGCAGTGAGGTCGGCGACGACGCTCTCGGCGTCGCCCTCCGGCACGGCGCAGACGAGCTCGAACTCCCCGTGCGCGCCGGCGAGCATCATCCACGGCGGCGCCGACGCGCGATCGCAGAGCGCCCCGACGCCGGGCGCGAGGACACGCGGCCAGTCGCACACCACCTCGAACCCGCAGCCGTTCAGGCGCATGAGCTGATCGAGCGTCGCGAGCACGCCGTCGCTCGTGTCCATGCAGGCGTGCGCGCGCCCGCGCAGCGCCCGCCCGGCGCGAAGCCGCGCGACAGGCCGGTACGCTCCCTCCGGAAAGGCGTCGTCGGGCAACCCAGCGAACCGGGCGAGGCCGAGGGCGTTTCCCGCTCCGGCGGGGCCGGTGAGAACGATCGCGTCGCCGGGCAGAACGCCCCGGCGCGTGAGGAGCCCGTCGCGCGGCACGAGTCCGACGGCGCACCCGCCCACCGACAGCGCCTCGGCCGAGTTGAGGTCGCCGCCGAGCACGAACACCCCCAGCGAGCGGCACGCCTCTTCCATGCCGCGAGCCGTTCGCTCGACGTCGCCGCGCGGCGTGCCTGGCGGGACGGACGCCGAGATCACGAGCCCGAGAGGGTCGGCGCCGACGGCCGCGAGGTCCGAGAGCGAGGCCATCGCGGCGACCCACCCCGTGGTGTACGGGTCGCGGTAGAGCCCGGCGCGGACCTCCTCGGCGACCGTGTCGATGGTGATCGCGAGGCACTGCCCGGGCATCCCCGGCATCTCGACGATCTCGGCGTCCGACTCGTGCGGCGCGTTGAGCTGCCGAGGCGACCGCGCAAACGCCCTCACCCAGACGTCGATCGCCGCGTTCTCCGTGATCTCGTCCATCGGCTTCATCGGCACCGCCTCGCGCTCACCGGGGCCCGCTCAGCGACACACCAGGAGCGCTCTCGGGACGACCGAGAACTCGACGCGCCGCGCGTACACGACCTCGCCGTCCATCTCCAACGCGAAGTCCACGTCCGCCTCGACCAACGCCCTTCGTCCCACCCACGTGCGCGTCTTCGGCCTGCCCGCGAACCGCCGCCGCGAGAGCGCGGCGAGCGTGGTGAGCACTTCGAGCCGCGTCAGCCCCTCGCACAGGTGCACGCTCATGCGTCCGTCGTCGGGCGCGACGGGCGTATCGTAGCAGAACGCTCCGGCGAAGTGAGGGTTCTTGACGAAGCCCAGGCTGGAGACGCGGAACGACCCCGCGTCGCTGCCGTCCACGGCGATCCGACACTGGATGTCCCGGCGCCTGGCGAGCGTCCGCATCACCGAGGCGACGATGGCCGCGTCCACCGACACGCGGCGCACCGCCCGGACGAAGGGCGTGGGATCATTGAAGCTCGCGTTGGCCTCCGCCGCCACGCCGATGCTCGCGTTGTTCACTGCGTGTCGGGGCGCGCGTCGGCCATCCGCGCCAGCGAGATCAACGCGGAGCACGTCCCGGGCCTCGGTCCGCCCGCAGTCCACCCGCGCCGGGACGCCCCGGATGAACGCGTCCCGCCGGAAGGGCTTGTGGAAGTCGTTGCTCGAGCCCAGCCCGACGGCGCCGAGCCTGAGGCGCTCGCCCGGCATGTCGGTCGCACCGAGGACCGCGTTCGCGACCAGGTTCACAGTCCCGTCACCGCCCGCCGCCACGAACACGCGCTCGCCCCGCGCCGCGGCGGCGCTCACGGCCGCGCTCACGGCGTCCGGCGCGCCGATCTCGACGACCTCGAAGCGCCCGACGCGCCGTTCGAGCTCGGGCCGGACGCGCTTCCACTTCGCGGCCGCCCGGCCGTAGCTCGCGCGCGGATTGAGGAAGACGATCACGGCACAGCCTCCGCCGTCCCCGGTCACGCGGGGGGCTCACACCTGGCCGCGCTCCGGCCGAAGCCCCAGCGCAAGCTCGAAGAACGCGTAGAACACGGCGAGCGCGAGGGCCCACCGCGGCTCGTTCGCAAGGACGATCGAGGAGCAGACGAGCACGAGCGCCCGCACGCCGTGCGCGATCGGCGTCCCGGTCGCGCGCTCGTCCCGCGTGCGGTGCATCGCAACCTGCGCGACGGCGTAGAGCGCGGCTGCCGCCACGAGCGCGGCCGCGCTCACGAGGCCCGCGCCGAGCACGACGAGCGCCGCGCCCGCGAGCGCGACCGCCGCCGCCGCCGTCACGTCCCCGTACACCGCCGCCGCCCGCCACCCGAACGCGACCGGGAAGGTGCGGTAGCCCGTCGCCCCGTCGGCGGAGACGTCCTTGAAGTACCCCATGACGACGAAGTTCGCGTAGCCGAAGAAGACGGCGAGCACGGCCAGCAGGAACGCGGCGTCCGAGGCGCCCGCCGGCCGGGCCAGCCCCGCCGGCGACCAGCCGCGGTCCACGAGGCGTCCCATGACCGGGATGAGCGCGACGATCCACGCGTTCCACGGCGGGCCGCCCCACCATCTGCGCTTGAAGAACGTGTACGTGAGAAGCCCGAGCACCGCGAGCGCGCCGGGCACGAGGATCCGCGCGCTCAGCGCGACGAGCGCTAGCACGACGACGCAGAGCCCGACGAGGCTCGCCGTGAACACGTGCCGCCTCGCGACCACGCCGGCGACCAGCGGCCGGTACGGTGCCGAGAGCGAGTCGGTGTCCGTCTGGAAGCAGTCGGTGAGCGCCTGGCCCAGCCCGTACGAGAAGAAGAGCGCGACGAACGCGACGAGCGCGCGCCACGTCTCGACGCCGGCGCCGAACGAGAGCCCGACGAGCCCCGCGGCGCCGGACACGAAGAGCAGGTAGGGCCGCATCGTGACAAGATACGCGCGGGCGAACCGGAGGCTCCAGATGGGCGCAGGCTCCGTCGGCATGTCAGACGACCCCGTGTTTCCGCCCCACCAGCGTCATCTTCTCGAGCGCGACCTCGAGGTCGTCCCGGCCGAGGCTCGCCATCACGCTCAGGCGGATGAGCGCCGAGTCCGGCGGCACCGCCGGCGACACGATCGGGTTCACCACGACCCCCTCGTCCTCGAGCGCCCCGGCCATGCGGAACG
>VGIX01000081.1 GCA_016867725.1 Candidatus Effluviviaceae Genus I sp. | reverse complement strand
GAAGTCCAGCCGGTGGATGCCGGTCTCCCCCACGTCGAACCGGTACGCTTCGGAGCGGCGCGCCGCCCGCCCGCGAACCGCGCGCGGCGCCGGACGCATCCTCCACTCCCGCGCCTCGCGGTGGTTGAGCACGGTGCCGGCGTAGATGCCGTCCCACTCGCGCTCGCCGACCGGGGCCGGAACGACGTCGTCGGTTCGGGCCCCCGGCGTGAGAGCGAGCCGGACGACGATGCGCCGGTTCACGACGAGCCCGTCGCGCGGGCCGTAATGGAACGGGTGAAAGAGGACCTGCACGGTCCGCTGGTGCCTGAGGACCGCGTCGAACCCGAGCGCTGCGACGCCGGCCGGGTGCGAGTCCCCGGCCCGGTAGAACGCGTCGTCGGTCTCGAACTCCTGAAGCGGGATGACGAACTCGCCGTCGCGCGCGAAGCTCTCGCGCGGCGCGGGCTCCACGGCCGTCTCGCCGAGCCGCTCCGACTCGACCGTCACGACCTCGAGGCGCGCGTCCGAGCCGAACGGCACGCCGAGGAGCACGCCGCGGACCGGAAGCCGCGGCAGCCCGGGCTCCGTCGTCCAGTCGCACCCGGGCGCCGCGACGCGGACGAACTCCGCGCCGCCGTGGACGACCGGCTCCACGGTGAAGCTGTCGGTGACGATCTCGACGACGATCCCGCGGTCCGTGGACTCCAGGACCCGCACGTCGTTCGAAAGCGCGGGGTGTGCCGAGAGGGACACCGCAGCGAGCGTTGCGGCGAGCGTCAGCGTCTTCGGGACCATGCCCGTGACCCTCAGTGCTTCACCTTGGGCAGGTACGCGGCGTACTTGAAGTCAGGGCTGTTCGCCTTGTCGTGGCACTGCATGCACGTGGCCACGCTGACCGTGCCGAACGACCCGTCCCGCGCGTGCTTCGTGCCGATCCCGTGACACGACTCGCACTGCACGCCCCGGAGCTCCTCGGGGATCGCCTCCGAGCCGTCCTGCTTGAGGTCGGTCTTGCAGGTGGTGTGGCACTTCAGGCACGCGGGGTTCGTTGACTGGGTCGCGGCCTCGAGCGTCGTGAAGGCCTTCGCGTGCGCCGTCGTCAGCCACTGCTCGTACTGACTCTGGTGGCACCGACGACAGGACCCCTCGACGCCGATGCAGGCCTCGCGGTGCTCGGCGATGCGCTTCTGCGCCTGCTCCTGCGCCTGCGCCGCCGACCGCTCCTTGCCGTACCGCTCGACCGCGGCTTTGTGCTCCTTCACGAGAAGCGCCATCGAGGCGTCCACCGGGGCCTTGTCGTCCATCGCGACGGCCTCGCCCTCGCAGCCCTGGTACACCCGGTCCGCGCTGAACCGGAGCCGGGCGAGGGACACGTACTGGCCCTTATACCCGGGCTGGAGGAACTGGGTGGTCCCGACCTCGAAGAGCCTTGCGGCGTAGTTGTTCTGGCTCCCGACGACGAGGAAGTCGATGCCGGGGACGGCCTGCGCCAGCTCCTTCGCGTGGTCGATGCCGGTGTGAGCGAGAAGCACGACGAAGTCGGCCTTTCTCCGCAGTTCCGGAACGAGCGCTGCCAGCGCCTCGGCCGGCGGCTGGACGGTCACGCCGGACTCCGTCACATCCCTGGCGAGCCGGACGGTCATGTCGTCAGCCAACACCCCGGTGATGGCCACCCGCACCCCGTAGGCCTCGACGACCACGAACGGGCGCGCGACAAGCTTGCCCGTCGCCGCGTCCCGCACGTTCGCCGAGACGAGGGGGACCCCGTTCTCCGACGCAAGCCGGACGAGGTACTCCGCGCCGTTTCGGAGGTCGTACTCCCCGATGGTCACCGCGTCGTAGCCCATGCGCGCCATGCCGACCAGGCTCATGTTGTCAACGAACTCGCGGGCGTACTCACGCGGCGTGAGCGTCCCTCCCGCGTCCACAATCACGAGCGCCGTCGTCTGCTTCATCTGGTTGATGTAGCCGGCCCTCCGGACCAGCCCGCCACGCTGGCCATCGTGTCAGCCGCAGGGCTCAAGTTCGCCCTGCATGTCCGTCGTGGCGAGAATGGCGATCTCGAAGGGCCCGACCGGGCGCTCGGCCTCCCGCGTCCCGGCGCAGCCGGCGACGACCAAAGCGGCCAGCACGGCCCACAGCAGCCACCGTCTCGTGAGCACGATTCCCTGCCTCCTCGCTGAGGCCCCGGGCCGGCTGCCCCGGGGTGCCGTGACACGAATCCCCCGTCCCAGTTCATCCTAGCACGCCCGGCGGGGTGCCGCAACCCGCCAATGAAGGACGGGCGGCGCTCTCGCACCGCCCGTCCGGCACTACCGGGAAGACGATCCCTGGGCTACTTGTAGAGGGCCTTGATGGAACCCCAGGTCGTATTCTGGACCGGGCTCGGCTCCTGGCAATCGCCGTCGATCGGAGGCGGGCCGTCCCAGCCGAAGTGGCCGGAGATGCCGCCGTACATCGTGGACTTCACGCACCAGACGTCGAGCATGTTGTTCGCATCGGCAACCACAGGACCGTCACCGGCCGAGTACGGAATCAGCGCGATGTGACCGCCGCGCAGCTCCTCCGGCGTCTCGAAACGAATCCTGGCAAGAACGATGATGCCGCTCGTGCCCGGGTACTGCGGGGTCGGGCCCACCGTCATCGACGCGCCCGGCGCCACCACGGCCTCGCCGATCGTCAGGCCGCCGTGGGTCGCGGCGAACTGGTTCGTCGTCGAGAGGTAGTTGGGGCCGCCCACCGGCTGCATCAGGAACTGCGCGGCGTACATGCCGCCACCCGCGCCGAAGTTGTCGAAGCAGACGTACACGCTCTTGTTGGCACCGGGAACGGGCGATGTCGTCCAGTTGTTGCCCGTGCCCGCGCTCGAGGCGTTCAGGAAGCTCCTGATGTTCGGGTTCTGACCGGCCATCGCCGGCATCGCGAACGCCACAACGAGAAGGGCAATCAGAAGACGCTTCATTGCTTTCGGCCTCCTTCTTGAGTCGAGGTTGATGCTCCGTCCAACCTGCCACACCACGTCAGTCCGGTCCTCGGGACCACCTCCTTCCGCGGTTGCCCTGGTTCGCCCTGGGATTCGGACACCCCTCGAAGCCTGTCCGCTGATCCACCTCTTGTAGCATCTATTATACCACAGGGCCGTTTCTCTGGCAAGCCTCGTTCCGCACACCCGGAGTGGCGCGCTCCCCGGCCCCCGAACACCGGGGGCGGCGCCTTGAGGCGCCGCCCCCGTCTGCAACAAACACGAAGAACCTACCTGGCAGGGCCTACTTGTACAGGGCCTTGATGGAACCCCAGGTCGTGTCCGCGACCGGGCTGGGCGGAACGCAGTCGCCGTCGATCGGAGGCGGGCCGTCCCAGCCGAAGTGGCCGGAGATGCCGCCGTACATCGTGGACTTCACGCACCAGACGTCGAGCATGTTGTTCGCATCGGCAACCACAGGACCGTCACCGGCCGAGTACGGAATCAGCGCGATGTGACCGCCGCGCAGCTCCTCCGGCGTCTCGAAACGAATCCTGGCAAGAACGATGATGCCGCTCGTGCCCGGGTACTGCGGGGTCGGGCCCACCGTCATCGACGCGCCCGGCGCCACCACGGCCTCGCCGATCGTCAGGCCGCCGTGGGTCGCGGCGAACTGGTTCGTCGTCGAGAGGTAGTTGGGGCCGCCCACCGGCTGCATCAGGAACTGCGCGGCGTACATGCCGCCACCCGCGCCGAAGTTGTCGAAGCAGACGTACACGCTCTTGTTGGCACCGGGAACGGGCGATGTCGTCCAGTTGTTGCCCGTGCCCGCGCTCGAGGCGTTCAGGAAGCTCCTGATGTTCGGGTTCTG
>VGIX01000080.1 GCA_016867725.1 Candidatus Effluviviaceae Genus I sp. | reverse complement strand
TCCAGGAGCGAACCCACGTGCTCCGGCGGCGCGCCGAACCGGTCGCCGAGCTCCTCCGCGAGGCCGTCCAGGACCGCTTCGCTCGCCGCGTCCCTGATCCGCTTGTAGATGTCGATCTTCGTGTCGTGGTCGGCGATGTAGGAGTCCGGGATGTACGCGTCGGTCTTGATGTTCACGACGGCCTCGGGCTCCTCCGCGACCGCCTCGCCCCTGAGCTCCTGCACCGCCTCGCGAAGAAGCCGGGCGTAGAGGTTGAACCCGACGGCGAGCATGTGACCGTGCTGCTGGGCGCCGAGGATGTTCCCGGCTCCGCGGATCTCGAGGTCGCGCATCGCGAGCTTGTACCCGGACGCGAGCTCGGTGAACTCCTCGATCGCCGCCAGCCTCCGGCGCGCCGTCTCCGACAGCGCCTTGTCCCTCGGGATAAGCAGGTAGGCGTAGGCCCGATGGTTGGACCGCCCCACGCGGCCGCGGAGCTGATAGAGCTGCGCGAGCCCGAAGCGGTCCGCGCGGTTGATGACGATCGTGTTCGCGTTGGGGATGTCGAGGCCGGACTCGATGATCATGCTGCACACCAGAACGTCCACCTCCGCCTCGAGGAACCTCAGCATCACGGTCTCGAGCTGCCGCTCGGGCATCTGGCCGTGCCCCATGTCGACACGCACGGACGGCAGGAGGTTGCGCAGGTACGCGGTCATGGCGTCGATCGTCTGCACGCGATTGTGCACGAAGTACACCTGCCCGCCGCGGTCCACCTCGCGCATGACCGCCTCGGCGATGAGCTCGTCGTCGAACGGCGCAATCTCGGTGCGGACCGGCAGGCGGTCGCGCGGCGGCGTGTTGATCACGGACAGGTCCCGTGCCCCCACGAGCGACATGTGGAGCGTCCGGGGGATCGGCGTCGCGGTCAGCGTGAGCACGTCCACGGAGGCGCGCATGCGCTGGATGGTCTCCTTGTGGAGCACGCCGAACTGCTGCTCCTCGTCGATCACGAGGAGCCCGAGGTCGCGGAACTCGACGTCCTTCTGGATGAGCCGGTGCGTCCCGATGACGACGTCGACCTTCCCGCCCTTGAGCCGCGCCAGCACGTCGTCCTGCTCCTTGTCGGTGCGAAACCGCGAGAGGACGTCGACCGCGACCGGGTACTCCGCGAGGCGGTCGCGGAAGGTCGTGAGGTGCTGCTGCGCGAGGATGGTCGTCGGCACGAGCACCGCCACCTGCTTGCCGCCCATCACGGCCTTGAACGCCGCGCGGATGGCGACCTCGGTCTTCCCGAAGCCGACGTCGCCGCACACCAGGCGGTCCATCGGGCGCTCCGACTCCATGTCGGCCTTGATCTCCTCGGTGGCGCGGAGCTGGTCCTCCGTCTCCTCGTAGATGAAGGAGGCCTCGAGCTCCTGCTGCCAGACGACGTCGGGCCCGAACGCGTGGCCGGGCCGCGCGCGACGCGACGCGTAGTGCCTGAGCAGGTCGCGCGCGAGCTCCTGGACCGCGGCCTTCGCGCGCGCCGTCGTCCTCTGCCACGCGCCGGTGCCGAGCTTGTTCAGCTGCGGCACGACGCCGTCCTTGCCGACGTACTTCTGAAGGCGGTCCAGCTCGTCCGCGGGGACGAAGAGCTTCCCGCCGTCGGCGTACTCCACGACGACGCAGTCGAGCGCCCGGCCGTCCGCCTCGAGTCGCGTCATCCCGACGTAGCGGCCGATGCCGTGCGCGATGTGCACGACGTAGTCGCCCTCGGAGAGCGCCTCGAAGCTCGACAGCGGCGCGCCGCCGCGGAACCTGCGCCGCCGTCGGCGCCTGTACCGGTCGAAGATGTCGTGGTCCGTGAACACGACGAGCCCGGCCTCGGGCACCGAGAACCCCTTCTCGAGGCTCCCGATCTCGAGGGCGACGTCCGTCGCCGCGTCGCCCAGGAGCTCGCGCAGCCGCGCCACCTGGCCCCGGTTGTCGCACATCACGAACACGCGGTGGTCGCGCGCGAGCTCGGCGATGCGTCGCCTGAGGAGATCGAGGTTGGACGAGAACGGCTCCTGCGCGGCCGCGTGCGCCTCGACGCGCTCGCCGAAGTCCATGCGACCGCTCGCCACCAGCCCCGTCGCGACGAGCCGCCCCTTCGCGAGCCTCCCCGCGATCCTCTCGAACGGCGTGAAAAGCCGCTCCGGCTCGCACAGGGGCAGTTCCTCGTGGCGCTCGGTGTAGATCCGCGCCGCCTCGAGGAGCGTCTGCTCGGCGCGGTCCCACACCTCGTCCTCGCGCACGATGACGGCGCCCGTCTCCGCGGGGAGGTAGTCCACCAGGGTCTCTGCGTCGGGGTGGATGACCGGAAGGTACTGCTCCACACCGTCGAAGTGGAAGCGCGCGTCCAGCCCCTGCAGCAGGTGCTCGCGGTCCTCGGAGTCGGACGGATGACCCGCGGCGAGCCGCTCCATCAGCTCGCCGACGCCCTCGCCCAGCAGCACGACCTCGCGCCGCGGCAGGATCGTCGCGCGCTCAAGCTGCCTGAGCGACCGCTGGGTCATGACGTCGAACTGCCGCACGGACGCCACGACGTCGCCGTCCAGCTCGATCCGCACCGGATCGTCGTAGCCGAACGGCATCACGTCGGCGATGCCGCCGCGCACGCTCAGGTCGCCCGGCTCCTCCACGATCCGAACGCGACGGAACCCCATGTCCACGAGCGACCGCGTGAACGCGCCGAGGTCGAGCTCGGCTCCTTTCGACACGGTCCACGTCGCGTCGCGAAGGAGGCGCCTCGGGAGCGTGGCCTGCATCATCGCCCGCGGCGACGTGACGACGATGAGCGGCTCGCCGGCGGCGAGGCGGCTCAGCGTGATGAGGCGCGACTCGGTGATCGTGGACAGCGGGGAGCGCCGCTCGTACGGGAGCGTCTCCCACTCGCCGTAGAGCTGGACGCGCTCCTGCCCGAGGAAGGTGACGAGGTCGTCGTGCACGTGCTCGGCGTCCGACGGCGTCGGCGCCACGACGACCCACGCGTGCGGGAAGCGCGCGGCGAGCACCGCGGCGAGCAGCGACTTCGACGACCCGAGGAGGCCGCTCACCCAGAGGCGCGCCGGGCCATCCTGAAGAGCCCGCGCGATCCGCTCGAAGGGCTGCGCGCGGAACGCGAGCTCGGCGATCGTCCGACCGCTGCTCATGCGGCCGCCCCCCGGGGACGCGCGATGAGCATCTCGACTGCAAGGAGCGCGAGCGCCGCGTAGAGGAACACGCGCCACAACTCGCGCCCGCGCCGCGCCTCGAGGATCTGGCCCTCGATCGAGGCGTCCGGCGAGACGATGCGCGCGCCGGGCGCCCGGCGGACGATCTCCTCGCGGGCGGCCGCCGCCAGCGCCGACTCCTCCGGCGCCGCGTTCGCGACCGCGAGCACGCCCCGACCGCCGTCGCCGAAGCGATAGATGCCCGGCGCGGGCGTCCGCTCGAGCACGGCCAGCGCCGAGCGGCCCCGCGCGACGACCGGGACCGAGACCGAGGAACCGTCGGGCCGCTCGACCTCGACGCTCCCGCCGGCGACCGCGGCGACGGGCACGCGCAGGTCGTCGCCGACCGTGACCGAGCGGGCGCGCGCGACGACGACGCCGAGCCGCTCGACCAGCCTGTGGACGAGCGGCACGATGAGCCCGCTCGTCGGAAGGTCGCTCCACGCGGGATCCACGCCGCAGAGGAGCACCGCCGCTGGGCCGCGCCCGGGCTCGCGCGCGCCCGCCGCGGAGGCCGCCCGCTCTCCGCTCGCCGACGCGATCACGAGCATCGGCCCGACGCCGGGCGCCTCGAGGATCTCCTCCGCGCCGGCGAGCGTCGCCTCGAACCCGCGGCGCACGGCCACGTCGTCGATCAAGCGTCCGCCGAACACGAGCCCGTCGAGGATCGGATGCCCCTCGCCCGCCGGAGCGAGCCGC
>VGIX01000079.1 GCA_016867725.1 Candidatus Effluviviaceae Genus I sp. | reverse complement strand
CTCCGTGTGCGATGACCAATGCCCCGCCGCCGCCGGCGCGCGACCGGCATCCTACCCGATGAGCGGCGACGACCGCAACGGCGGCGGCCCGCGCGCGATCCGGCTCTCGACGCGCGTGGACCCGTACCACGACGGATGGCGGCTCTCCGACTACCTGGCGCATCGCTTCCGCTACCTCGACGCGGCGACGTGGGCCGCTCGGCTCGCCGCCGGCTCGATCTCGGTCAACGGCGCTCCGGGGCGGCCTGAGACGCCCGTCGGCCGCGGTGACCTCGTGGAGTACGAGGTCCTCGTCGTCGAGCCGCCGGTGGACTTCTCGTACGAGGTGCTTCACGACGACGAAGACGTCGTGGCCGTGTCGAAGTCGGGGAACATCCCCTGCCACGCGGGCGGGTCTTACTTCACGCACACGCTCATCGCGCGGCTGCGGGAGGACCTCGGTCGGCCGCTCGATCTCGCGCACCGGCTCGACCGCGAGACGAGCGGCGTCGTCGTGCTCGCCGGGAACCGCGAGGCCGCGCGCGCCCTCTCGGGCGCGTTCGCGCGCGGCGAGGTCGCAAAGGAGTACGTTGCGGTCGTGCGCGGAGAGCCGTCGTGCGATGCGTTCGAGGTGGACGCGCCGATCGCGCCGGCGAGGCGTGACTGCCCGGTCGCCCGCCGCGTCGTGGACCGCGAGCGCGGTCGTCCGGCGAGGACGCTCTTCCGGGTCGAGTCGCGGCGCGGCGGCTTCGCCGTGGTGCGCGCGAACCCGCTCACGGGGCGCACGAACCAGATCCGCCTGCATCTCGAGCACGCGGGGCACCCGATCGTGGGCGACAAGATCTACGGGATGCCGCACGACCTCCTGCTCGAGTCGCTGCGCGATCCCTCGGCGCCGCGCGTCCTCGAGCATCTCCTCCTCGCGCGCCACGCGCTCCACGCCGCGCGGCTCGAGCTCCTTCATCCGCGGACCCGCAGGCTTCTCACGCTCGAGGCGCCCCTGCCCGCGGACATGGCGGGGTTCGTCGCGGGCATCGCCGGCGACCGCTAGGTCAACCGCCGCCGGCCCAAAGAGAGAGGGCGGGATCGCTCCCGCCCTCTCTTCGTTCACGCCGCATCGGGTGTGCACCCGACGCGCCCAGCCGAGGCTACCTGTACATCGCCTTGATGGCGCCCCAGGTCGCCGACTCGACGGGCGACTGCTCCTCGCCGCCGAGCTTGATCCACTTCACGTACCAGCCGAGGTCGGACGTCGAGTAGCTGTCCGAGCCCGCGTCGAGCCTGACGATGACCGTCTGGCCGATGAAGTCCACGAGGTTGAAGCAGTCCCTCACGAAGGTCGTGCTCGTGCCCGTGAACATGTCCTCCTGCCAGACGCAGCCGCACGGATAGTAGGTCGAGGTGTTCTTGCCGTCGTAGCCGCCGAACGGGTAGACGAGCGTCCAGGTCTGGCCGCCGTCGGCCGACACCTTGACGTTGCCGCCGTCCCAGTTCGTCTCGAAGTCGTAGAAGTGGCAGAGCTCGATGCAGTGGCAGCTCGGCGTGATCGGGAAGGTGCCGACGATGACCGACTCGCCGAAGCTCACCGGGTAGGCCCCGGCCAGGTTCGTGGCCAGGACGTGGGTCACCGGCACGCCGTCACACGCGACCATCGGGATGCCCACCGGGACGCCCCACTGCCACGGAGCCGGCACGCCACCGCAGGGAACCGTCTGGAAGCCGTTGGGGCCGAGGTTGTAGTCAAGCGTGGCGCAGGTGAACGGGAACGGGCAGCACGGCGTCGGCGGAGGCGGCGGGCCCTCGCCGATGGAGAGCGCGTCGAAGGAGCCCTGCGCGCCGTCGTAGCCGGTGTAGCCGAGGCCGATCTGAATGGTCCCGGAGTACCCAGCCAGCGAGACCGTGTACTGCTGCCACTGCCATGACACGGCGCCGTTGTTGTTGTCGTAGTAGTTCCACTTCGGCACGCCGTTGATCGTGACCCAGAGGTTGTAGTTCTGGTACGGGGTGATGGCCCAGTAGACGCTCCCCATGGCCCAGAACACGAGCGCCGCGTCACCGGCCTGGATGGTGTAGTTGTAGTACAACCACTCGTTCTGAGGTCCCGAGTACGTCTGGTCGTAGTAGCAGGTGGCGTATCCGGCGCCCTCGTACGGAGCGTAGGTGCCAAGCTCCCACGTGTAGGGGTTGTTCACGACCGCGGTCCAGCCGGCGGGCGGAATGGTCGTGTTGAAGCCCTCGAAAAGCGGACGAGCGAGCCAGTCCGTCGGCTTCACGAAGACCTCGGTCGCAACCTTCGAATCGAGGCGCGGCTTCTCGGCCAGCGCCGTGCCGGCGACGAGGAGCGCGACCATGCACATCACCACAGCAAGTCTCATTGCCCTCTCCTCCCTGCTGTCTGCCTGTGCTCTTGCTGCACAACGCACACTCGACACATCCTGCTCGTCCGCTGTCAGCCCTCCTCTGTTGCCCCAGCAGACACACGCCCGCCAGGATGCCCTTGCCAGATGGCCTCCCCGGAAACCGCCATCATTATATCACGCACGTCGGTCATCAGTCAAGAATCGACTTGCCCGCCCTGCCGCCCCGCCTGCGCGGCGGCGAGCCCGGTTCCTACTTCAGCAGCGTGAGCTTCCTCGTCTCCACCGTCCCGCCGTACGACAGCTCGCAGAAGTAGATGCCGCTTGCCACCGGCGTCCCGTCGTCGCTCTGGCCCTGCCAGACTGCCGTGTGGCGCCCCGGGTCCTCAACGCGGTCCACGAGCGTGCTCACGAGCCGGCCGTCCACATTGTAGATGCGCAGCGTCAGGCGCGCCTGTCCCAGCGCGACCGGGAAGAGCTCGTAGCTGATCGTCGTGGCCGGGTTGAACGGGTTGGGGGTGATGCCGTGGATGCGGAACGGAGCCGCCCCGACCGGGATCGGCAGGTCGTCCACGCCGCTCTGCGCCGGCCAGTTGTCGAACGAGCCCGTCATCACGAGCGCGAACGGCTGCGGCGCCTGCGGCACCGTCGTGCCTGCCACCTGGACCGTGTAGGTCCCGACGGGAGGAGACGCGAGCCTCACGACCTCCTCGACGTTCCGCGCGTCGTACGAGCCGCCGGTCGTCGACTGGCCGCCGCTGAACACGTTGCCCTTGTAGGTCGCGCCGCCCGGCGCGGTCACCGTGAGGTCGAGGTTGTTCTGGAGCGTCACGCCCGCGCCCGCCGTGGCCGGGTAGTCCGTCCACACGAGCGTGATCTCAAGCGGGACGGAACTTGAGTCCACCTGGAACTCGAACGACTGACTTCCGCCCTGACCCACGCCCGGCGTCACGTCCTCGGCGATGAGCTCGCGCGCGTCGCCTTCGAAGTAGAGCGCGTCGTTCAGGAGCACCCTGCCCCAGCCCTCGTTGTTGTTCGGGATGTCCGCGGTGCCCATGTCGGCGGCGGAGTTCACGATCGTCGCCTTCACGAGCGCGGCGCTCGGCGAGAGCGCATCACCCGAGGTGAGCGTGCCGGACGGATACCAGCCCTCGGTGAAGTACTGCCTCACGAGGAGCGCGCAGCCGGCCACGGCCGGCGTCGCCATCGAGGTTCCCTGGAAGGGCGAGCTCGCGACGTTGCACGTCTGCGCCGGCGGGTTGCCGGTGTGGTTGTCCGCGGAGTTGACGTAGCTGTATCCGGCCTCGCCGCCGGGCGCCGTCACGGTCGGCTTGTATCTCGTGTCGGACGCCGGGCCGCGGCTCGAGTAGCCGGCCATCACGGCCTGATCGGGCGGCCGGCGTGTCGCGCCGACGGTGATGCAGTTCTTGGCGGTCCCCGGGTAGCCCACCGTGCTGGCGTTCGGGCCGGAGTTGCCGGCGGCGAAGACCACGAGGAAGCCCTTGTTGCCCCACATGAAGCTGTCCACGTCAACGCAGTAGGAGTTGTAGCTGTTCTCGGACCCGCCCCACGAGTTCGAGTGCACCCGGGCGC
>VGIX01000078.1 GCA_016867725.1 Candidatus Effluviviaceae Genus I sp. | reverse complement strand
TGATCTTCTTCGCCAACGCGAGCCCCTACTGGGCCATCACGCCCTACCAGAACTACAACCTCGAGCTGTGGATCAACGGCGTGCTGAAGTGGGACTTCCGGTCCGCGTACACCGGCGGCACGACGCCGTTCGTGTGGTACGAGTACTGCGTGAGCCTCGCCGGGTACCAGATCGGCCAGGCGATCGAGATCTGCTTCCGGTACGTCGGCGTTGACGGCGCGCAGGCAGGCGTGGACTACGTCAGGACCATCGCCCAGTGCCCGGTGATCCCCGTGTGCCCGTTCTCGTACCCCTGCCGCATCATTGACTTCAACGAGAGCCCGAACGCCTGGGTGAGCCTGACCTGCGGCACGGGCCCGATCCCCTGGCAGTGGGGTCCCGCGGGCGCCGGCGTGCCGACGACCGCGTGCGGCGGCGTGCCCGTGACGAACGTCCTGGGCACGGCGCTCGGGGCCTTCTACCCGGTGTCGAAGGGCGAGGCGGCCGTCATCGGTCCGTACACCCTCCCGACCTGGTGCAAGACCCTCGAGCTCTGCCACTTCTACGACACCGAGTCCGGCTACGACGGCGGCAACGTGAAGATCTCGACCGACGGCGGCACGACCTGGACGCTCATCGAGCCGCTCGGAGGCTACTCCGGCACGCTGACCTCGGCATCGTACCCGGCGCAGTGCGTCTTCCAGCAGAAGGTCTTCTACGGCACCAGCACGACCTTCATCCGCTCGTGCTTCGACATCAGCGCCTACACGGGCCAGACCATCTGGATCGGGTTCTTCTTCGGCTCCGATAGCTACGCCACGAGCGACTACGGCTGGTACATCAAGTGGGTGAAGCTCGGCACGCACGAGGAGCCGTCGCCTGTGCAGGACGGCACCTGGGGCACCATCAAGGCGATGTTCCGGTAGAGCGCTTCGCCACATCGCGGCAGCGGGGGCGGGGTCTTCGGACCCCGCCCCTTCGCATCAATAGGAAGGCCGCGCCGCCTGAGGCGCAGCCTAGGCGTGCACCTCCGCTGATGGCCCTCTGCCCCGCCTTGCGGCCCCTTCCCCTCCTGCGCTAGAATCGCCGGCGCGAGGCGCAGGAGGAAACCGGAAGCCATGCCGGCCAATCTCACCCCGGACTACAAAGCCGCGGAGCAGCGGTTCCGCCAGGCCAGGACGACCGAGGACAAGATCGCGGCCATCCAGGAGATGATGGCCGTCATCCCTCGGCACAAGGGCACGGACCGCATCTGGGCCGACCTCCGGCGTCGCCTCGCGCAGCTCAAGGAGTCCCAGCAGCAGGAGCAGAAGAAGGGCCGGAAGGGGCCCTCCCACTACGTCCCGAAGGAGGACGTCCCCCAGGTCATCGTCCTCGGGACGCCGAACGTCGGGAAGTCCTCGCTGGTCGCCGCCACCACGAACGCAAAGCCCGAGATCGCCGACTACCCCTTCACGACGCGGGCGCCGGGCCCGGCGATGATGCCGTTCGAGGACATCAACATCCAGCTCGTGGACGTGCCGCCCATCGCGCCCGAGCACATGGAGACGTGGCTTCCGGAGCTCATCCGGAACGCCGATGCCGCGCTCCTCGTCGTGGATCTCGCCGCCGACGACTGCGTGGACATGTTCGAGTTCCTTCGGGGCGCCCTCGCGGAGAAGGGCATCAGGATCTCACGCACGCACGACCCGGCCGAGAACGAGGTCCCGCGGAACGTCAAGCCGACGCTCATCGTCGCGAACAAGGTGGACAGCCCCGACGCGGCCGTCAACCTCGAGTTCCTCGGCGAGGTCATCGCCGGCGAGCTGGACATCGTCCCGGTCTCCGCGCTCCACGGCCAGGGCATCGAGGACATGAAGCGCGCTCTGTTCGTCTTCCTCGACATCATCCGCATCTACAGCAAGATCCCGGGCAAGAAGCCCGACATGGACAAGCCGTTCATCGTGAAGCGCGGAAGCACCGTGGCCGACGTCGCGACGAAGATCCACCGCGACTTCGGCGACAAGGTGAAGTCCGCGCGCGTGTGGGGCTCGGCGAAGTTCGACGGCCAGGTGGTGGATCGCCGCCACGTGGTGCAGGACCGCGACGTCGTCGAGGTCCACGTCGAGCATTGACCCGCCCCGCGCCTTCCCCGTCCAGGAGAGACCCGTGAAGAGCCTGGTGTACGGCCCAACCTTCGAGGAGATGCTCCACCCCGACCGCGTCCGCCCGGACGTCCGCGAGCGCGCGCTCCGCGCCGCGAAGGACGACCCGCTCGACCCGGTCAACCTGTTCAACATCACCTGGCGGAACCCCGAGGGGCGCGTCTACCACGTCGTCCTCCCGAGGGAGTTCACGGGCATCGATGCCAACGTCGTCGTCCTCTACAGCAGGGACTTCCCCACCGGCAGTCACAAGGTCGGCGCGACGTACTCGGTCGCGATCGAACACCAGCTGGCCGGCGAGATCCGGCCGGGCGCGCACACGCTGGTCTGGCCGTCCACGGGCAACTACGGCATCGGCGGCGCGTGGGTCGGCCCCCGCATGGGGTACGACTCGCTGGTCATCCTCCCCGAGCTCATGAGCCGCGAGCGCTTCGAGAAGATCGAGTCGTACGGGGCGCGCTACGTGAAAACGCCGGGCTGCGAGAGCAACGTCAAGGAGATCTTCGACAAGGCGAAGGAGCTTCGCGCCGACCCGAAGGTCCGCGTGCTGAACCAGTTCGAGGAGTTCGGGAACTACCGGTTCCACTACCACGTGACCGGGAACTCGTGCATCGAGGTGGCACGCGAGCTGGCCGCGCGCGGTGTCGGGAACGGCCGCATCGCGGCGTTCGCGTCGGCGATGGGGTCGGCCGGCACCATCGCCGCCGGCGAGCGCATCAAGCACGAGTTCCACGACGCGCGCGTCATCGCGGTCGAGCCCGTCCAGTGCCCGACCCTCTACTGGAACGGCTACGGCGGCCACGACATCCAGGGCATCGGCGACAAACACGTGACCTGGATCCACAACGTGCTCGAGACCGACGCCGTGATGTGCGTTGACGACATCGAATGCAAGAAAGGGCTTCAGCTCGCCACCGAGGAGGCGGGCTGGAAGACGATGGCCGGCCGCTACGGCGTGCCCGAGGACGGCATCCGCGCGATGTCGGAGATCCTGGGCATCTCGGGCATCTGCAACGTGCTCGCGTGCATCAAGACCGCGAAGTTCTACGGGCTCGGCGCGGGCGACAACCTGTTCACCATCGCGACCGACACGATCGACCGGTATCACTCCGTGATGCGGCAGCTCGACGAGGCGTACGGCAGGATGGACGAGACCGAGGCGGCGGCGCGCCTTTCGTCCATCTTCCACGGCGCGAAGACCGACTGGGTGCTCGAGGGCACGCGGCACGCGCGGCAGTGCTGGTTCAACCTGAAGTACTACACGTGGGTGGAGCAGCAGGGGAAGACGGTCCGGGAGCTGGACGCGCAGCGCGATCCGGAGTTCTGGCTCCGCGAGCAGGCGAAGGCGGCGGACACGGACGCGAAGCTCAGGGAGGCCAGAGGATGGTGACGAGGCGTTGTGTGTGCCCGGCGGCGCTCCTCACGGCGGCCGCGCTCGTGGCGGCTCCGCTGAGCGCGCAGGCGGCCACGCTGGTCGTTGACGCGAACGGAACCGGCGACTATCTGGCCGTCCAGCCGGCCCTCAACGCCGCGGCGGACGGCGACATTGTGCTCGTGCTCCCCGGCACGTATTCGCGCACGGACAGCATCAACCTCTCGTTCGGCTCGAAGAACATCGTGCTCAGAAGCGCGGGCGGCGCGGCCGTGACGATCATCGACTGCGAGAACGCCGCCAGCAACCGCGCCATCTACTTCAACGGCGGAAACCAGGACTCGACCTGCGTCGTGGACGGGTTCACCATCCGCAACGGGCGCCTCTCCGGCGTCGGCGAGCCGGGCGCCGGGATCCGTTGCGAGTCGGCGTCGCCGAAGCTCGTCAACCTCATCGTCAAGAACAACACGAGCGCGCTGAGCTACGGCGGCGGGCTCTACTG
>VGIX01000077.1 GCA_016867725.1 Candidatus Effluviviaceae Genus I sp. | reverse complement strand
GCCCCGTCGTGCGCGAGTTCCTTCGCTGGGCCCTCACCGAGGGGCAGCGGTTCGTGCCCGAGGCCGGGTACGTCAACCTGGCCGACGAGGAGCTCAAGGCCGCTCTCGAGATGCTCGGCGACTAGGTCCAGCGGTTTTGCGGCGCGGAGGGAGGATTGATGCAGGCCTCACGGCTTTGGATGGACCGCACCGCCAGGCGCGCGATGCTCGCGCTCGCCGTCGTGCCGAGCGCGCTCGTCGTGGCGATGGTCCTCGGCCTGTGGCTGCGCTCGAGACCGATCCTCGATGCGACGTCCCTGGGCGACGTCCTGCTTTCGAGCTCCTGGAGACCCCTGAGCGGCGAGTTCGGGTTCTACCCGTTCATCATGGGGACGCTGTGGGTGACCTGCATCGCGGTCGCGCTCGCCGTCCCGCCCTGCATCCTCGCGGCGATCTACCTCTCGGAGTACGCCGGCCGCGCGCTTCGCGAGTGGGCGAAGCCCCTCATCGACCTCCTCGCCGGCATCCCCTCGGTCGTGTTCGGCATGTGCGGCGTCCTCGTCGTCGTCCCCCTCATCAAGAACCGCGTGGCGCCGCTCTTCGGCACCTTCTCGACCGGCTACACCGCTCTGGCGGCCGGCATCGTGCTGGCCGCGATGATCGCGCCGGTCATCGTCCACGTCTGCCTCGAGGTGTTCCGCACCGTGCCGCGCGAGGCACGCGACGGCGCGCTCGCGGTGGGCGCGACGAAGTGGCAGACCGTCAAGCACGTGGTCATGCGGAAGGCCATGCCCGGGGTGATCGCCGCGAGCGTCCTCGGGCTCTCGCGCGCGTTCGGCGAGACGATGGCGGTCCTCATGGTGGCCGGGAACGTGGCGCGCGCCCCGTCGTCGCTCCTGGACCCGGCGTACCCGCTGCCCGCGCTCATCGCGAACAACTACGGCGAGATGATGTCCATCCCGCTGTACGACTCGGCGCTGCTGCTCGCGGCGCTCGTGCTGCTCGTGGTCGTGCTCGTGTTCAACGTGGCGTCGCGGGCGGTGCTCGTCAGGATCGAGCGAGGGATCGCGCGGTGACCGGCGCGGCCGCGAGGGAGGGTGGCGCATCGTGAAGTTCGCGAGGATCGAGGAGGCCTTCTTCAAGGCGCTCATGGCCGTCGCCACGATGGTCATCCTGGCGACCCTCGTGCTCATCCTCGGGGCGGTGCTCGTCAAGGGGCTCCCCGCGATGAACCTCGCGATGGTCACGCAGACGCCGAAGGGCGGCTTCTACCTCGGCAAGGAGGGCGGGATCCTGAACGCGATCGTGGGCTCGCTCTACGTGACGGGCGGCGCCACGCTCATCGCGTTCGTCGTGGCGCTTCCGATCGTCCTCTTCCTCAACGCCTACGCCAGGAAGGGGTCGCGCTTCGTGGAGCTGACGAGGTTCTCGTTCGACGTCCTCTGGGGCGTGCCGTCCATCGTGTACGGCGCGTTCGGGTTCGCCGTGATGCTCTTCCTCGGGCTCCGGGCGTCGCTCCTGGGCGGCATCATCGCCGTGGCGTTCCTGATGCTCCCCATCATGGCGCGCGCGATGGACGAGGTCGTGCGCATGGTGCCAAAGGAGCTGCTCGACGCGTCGTACTCGGTGGGCGCGACGAGGCTGGAGACGGCGAGGAAGGTGCTCGCGAGGCAGGCCCTCCCGGGGATCCTCACGGCGGTGCTCATCGCGTTCGGGCGCGGCATCGGCGACGCGGCCTCGGTCATGTTCACCGCGGGGTTCACGGACTCGCTGCCGCACTCGCTGTTCGGACCGGCGGCGACGCTGCCGCTCGCCATCTTCTTCCAGCTCGGGACGCCGGTCCCCGAGGTCCAGGAGCGGGCGTACGCGTCGGCCCTCGTGCTCACCGTCATCATCCTCATCACGAGCGTCGTCGCGCGGCTCATCGGCCGCCGGGTCGCCCGGCACACCGTCGGCTAGGAGGCGGCATGAGCGGAAGGACCCACATCAGCGTCCGTAACCTCAACGTCTTCTACGGCGCGATGCAGGCGCTCAAGGACGTGAGCGTGGACATCCCCGAGAAGCGGATCACGGCCATCATCGGGCCGTCGGGATGCGGGAAGAGCACGCTGCTCCGCACGTTCAACCGGCTTGTGGAGACGGTCGAGGGGGTGAGGATCACGGGCAACGTCCTCGTGGACGGCGAGGACATCTTCGATCCGAGGGTGGACGTGACCGAGGTCCGCCGCCGGATGGGGCTCCTCTCGCAGCGCCCGTATCCGTTGCCCATGTCCATCTACGAGAATGTCGCGTACGGCCCGCGCATCCACGGCGTCTGGCGGCGGCGCGACCTCGACCGGATCGTCGAGTTGCACCTCCGGGAGTCCGGGCTGTGGGACGAGGTGAAGGACCGCCTGCACGAGCCGGCGTCGGACCTCTCCGTGGGACAGCAGCAGCGCCTGTGCCTCTCGCGCGGGCTCGCGGTCGAGCCGGAGATCATCCTCGGCGACGAGCCGACCTCGGCGCTCGATCCGAGGTCGAGCCAGCGCATCGAGCAGCGCTTCCTGGAGCTCAAGGACGACTACACCATCGTGCTCGTCACGCACATCCTGAGGCAGGCACGCCGACTGGCGGACTACGTCCTCTTCCTGTACATGGGCGAGCTCGTCGAGCACGGGCCGGCGCGCGAGGTGCTCGAGAACCCGCGCGAGCAGATGACGCGGGAGTACGTGAAGGGCGTGATCAGTTAGACGGGCGCAGGCCCGCGTCGGCGGGCCGTGGCGCGGGGGGGGCGTCGATGGGCAGACGGATCATGATGGTGGTCGGCAGTCCGAACGAGCGCGGGAACACACGGACCGTGGTGGACTGGGTTGCCGAGGGTGCGCGCCAGGCCGGCGCGGACGTCGAGATCGTGGACGCCGCGCGGCTGCGCTACGAGGTCTACGGCTGCCAAGCGTGCATGGCCTGCAAGGGGGCGAAGGAGTTCCGCTGCGCCGTGGACGACGAGGCCACCGACGTCATCGCGCGCATGCCGGAGCAGGACGCGGTCGTGCTCGCGACGCCCATCTACTTCTGGGGCCTCTCGGCACAGCTCAAGCACGTCGTCGACCGGATGTTCTGCCTCGTGAAGTCCGACGAGCGCGGGTACCGGTTCGCCCCCGGGCTCGAGAAGGCGCGCCTGGCGTTCGTCGCGACGGCGGGCGGCGGGTCCGAGTGGGGCCTTAAGCTCGCGGAGGAGAACGTGAAGGCCATCGCGGGGTTCGTGGGGGTGGGCGCGCCCGCGTTCAAGAGCCTCCTCGTGCCCAACGCGCACTCCGAGGAAGGCGTGCGCGAGTCGAACACCGCGCTCAGGGAGAAGGCGCGGGCGTTCGGAAGGGAGCTGGCGGGGTAGGAGGTGGGGGTCTGCACGGAGCAACGGGCCGAGCCGCCGTGCCGCTCGGCCCGCCGCAGCGCCTGGCTCGGCGGTCTGTGCCCTTGCGTTGCGGTATTCAGGACTTGACGCCGGGGGGGGGGCGTCTCGTACCATTGAGCGTGCGCAGTCCGTCTTGTTGGTCTGACGGGCACTGAGCCATGGCTGGTTCGGAAGGAGGTCCGCCATGCGCACGCCTCCTCGTACTCTCGACTTCCCGCGGTCGTCTCGCATCGCTGCACTCGCCCTGTCGGTTCTCGTCTCAGTTGCCGCTCCATCCGCTTCAGTCGCGCAGGACTCCGCCATCACGCAGGGCTGGGTGTCGTTCGACGGCATGACGCCGACCCCGGCCTCGCCCGCGATCGAGATCCTCTCCTCAACATCAGGCGAGCTCGTTCTCACGCTGACGGCCCCCGGCGCCGTCAGCGCCGCCGTCCAGGAGGGCGTTGCCGAGTACCACCGGCTCGAGTTCCCCGGCTACTCGCACAGCAACGAGGTGGGTCATCCGCTCCTTCCCGCCGTCCGGCAGCTCATCGCCGTCCCCAACGGGTGTGAGATCGAGGTGTCGGTCAGTCCCGGAGAGCCGCTCCACTACCTCGGGACGCTCCTGTACCCGGTGCCTGCCACGGTCGTCCGGTACACGGCTGAAGGATGGGAGTACCTCGATGAGGAGTTCGCGCTCGACGAGGACGCGTACTCGTCGAGCGGATACTACCCGACTGAGATCGCAAGCGTGA
>VGIX01000076.1 GCA_016867725.1 Candidatus Effluviviaceae Genus I sp. | reverse complement strand
TGAGGATGCTGACGACGACGAAGGCGATGGGCAGGTGACCCGCTCGTCTGGCGGCCATGGAGCGCACCTCGGAAAGGGACTGGCCCGGCGCTGACGGGCCGTCCGCGGGCAGCGAGCCCCGCGGCGTTGCGTCCGTTCGCCGTACGGCCATTAGACACCACGCCCGAAGCCCCGGGCAAGAGCAAAGGCCGGCTCAGTACTCGCCGAGCGTCCCGAGTCCGCGGGCGCGCCCGATGCCCCATCGGAGAGCCGCGGCGCCGAGGATGCATGCGGCAGCCGCTGCGACGCCGAGGAAGGCGAGCGACGCGCGCGTCGTGGACGCGCCGGTCGATGCGGTTCCACGCATGACGGCGAGCACGTGCGTCGTCGGGAGCGCGAGCGAGACGGGCTGCGCCCACGACGGGAGGAGATCCACCGGGTAGTAGACGCCGCCTGCGACCAACGACAGCATCCCGAGCGCCCACGACACGGGCTCACCCTCCTTCGTCACGAGCACGACGCCCGCGGAGGCGAGACCGAGCCCGCACATTGCGATGACATAGAGCCCCGCCGCCGCGCCGACTGCGGCGGACATCTCCATCCTGAGTCCGCCGCGCCACGACGCGAGAGCCACGAACGCCGCGCCGCCGACGCACGCGCCCAGCACGTCCCACACGCCCGACAGCAGGACCAGCCGCGTCGGCGGACCGTGTGCGGCGAGAAGCTGCTCGAGCGTTCCCTGCAGCTGCTCGCGCCGAACGGCCGACCGGAAGGCCCCGAGGCCCGCTGCCGCCGCGCCGTGCGCCGCCAGCCCGAGGAGCGCGAACTCCGTGTAGCCCATCCCGTAGCGCGCCTCGAAGCCGCCCCCGGCGCACGCGACGACCTTCCCGACGAGCGCGATGAGCGCGATCGACAGAACGGACCGGGCGAGCCCCAGGACCAGCTGCACGCGATAGCTCAGCCGCGTCGCAACCGAGCGGCACAGGAACGCCGCGAGAGCGCGCCCGACGGCCGCCGCCTCGTCCCGCGCGCGACTCAGCCCGTGGGAGTGGCGTAGATGCGGTCGCACCACGCGACCTCCTCGCGCTCCGGCGCGGTGACGAGGACGGCGGCGCCCCGGCCGGCAGCGCATCGAAGCGCATCGACGATCGCCGCTCTTCCCTGCGCGTCCACGGCCGAGAGCGGCTCGTCGAGAAGGGCGACGGGGCGCGACGGCAGAAGCGCGCGGGCGACCGACAGCCGCGCCAGCGCGCCTCGGGAGAGGAACCGCGCCGGCTCGTTCACCACGCTCTCGATGCCCAGAGCGGTGGCCAGCTCGGAGATCCCGTCACGGATGGCGCGGTCGCGCATCCCGGCCAGCCTGCCGAAGAAGGCGAGGTTCTGCCGAGCGGTCAGCCGCCAGTAGAACGAACGGACCGACCCCAGGGAGAGCCCGACGAGCCGGTGCGTCGACACCGGATCGCGCACGACGTCGTGGTCGCAGATGCGCACGAGACCTGACGACGACGCGACGAGCCCGGCAAGGACCCTGAGCGCCGTCGTCTTGCCGGAGCCGTTGGAGCCGACGAGCGCGCAGACCTCTCCCGCGGCGACACGGAGCGTGATGGGGCCGACGGCCGCGGGGCGTCCGCGACCTCGGAACGTCCGCGTGACGCCGAGCATGACGACCGACCCGCGCGCCGGCGCGCCGGCGGTCCCGCCCTCACGGCCTGCCGGCTGCAATGCCCGTGCTCCAGGCGCGCGCGACGGATCCCCCTGCGGCGACCGCTACCACGTCGAGGATGCCGTCGCCGTTGACGTCCCCTTCCGCGGCGCATCGGACGCCGCCCTCGAGAGGCAGCCGCCCCGCGAGCGCTCCGTCCGCCGCGCGCAGGACGTACGTCGCCTTCGCGTCCCACGCGACGAGGAGCGGCTCGTCGGCGGGAAGCGCGATGCACCGCCCATACACGTCCGAGATCGAGTCGAACCTCCACAGGATCTCCGCGCGCCTCGGGGCGACGGCATAGACGAATCCGTCACACGAGCCGAAGACGAGGTCCGCCCCGGGCCTCCCGTCGATCTCGGTCACGAGGATCTCCGTGATGGGCTCCCCGGACCCGGCGACGATGCCGCGGAGGAACCGCGGCAGCCTCGGGTCGCGCGCGTAGCGGGCATGGGTGTCGAGCCCGAACTGCATGCGAGCGACCTGCTCACCTCCCGCCGCATCGAGCACGACCAGCGCGCCGGCGAAGCAGCCGACGGCGACGTCGTTCGCTCCGCGCGCGGCGAGATCGGCAGCCACCGGCCGGCTGCTCGCCACGCCCTCGGGGAGGTACCGGGTCTTCTTCCCGAGCACGGTGGTCCACAGCGTCGCGCCCGTCGGCTCGAGGCAGACGAGCGTGTTCCGTCGCTCCACGGCGAGCACCTCATCTCGACCGTCGCCGTCGAGGTCAAGCGGCGTCACCTTCTCGAATCCCCCGCCGAGGATGCCGCGGTCCGGCTCGGTGCGGCGCACCCACAGGTCGCGCCACGATGCCCCGGAGACGGCGACCAGGAGGTCGTCGTAGTCGTGCCCCGCGGTGTAGATGAGATCGGGGCGCTCGTCGCCGTCAACCAGGCCGAAGACGATCTCGCCCACGGGCGCTTTGAGCGCGAGCGACCGCAGGACGGAGCCGTCCGCGCCGGAGAGCACCTGTAGGGAGTCGAGCCAGGCGACGACGAGTTCCGACCCGCCGCCCGCCTCGATGTCCGCGGCGGCGCACTCGACGCGGCCGCTCCAAGCGCGCGCCCAGCGGACGCCGCCGTCGCGCCCGTCGAGCACGGTCACCTGCGATGGCGCGCCGCGCTGCCTCGCGACGACCACGGGCTCGCCCGCGCCGTCTCCGTCGAGGTCGGCAACGACGACGGTCTGGTACGCCTTGTCGGCGACGGCGAGCTCCCGCTCCCACAGGAGCGGCCACGCGACAGCCGGCGCCTCCCCCACTCCGCTCTGGCGGGCGCCCACGGTGACGCTCAGCAGGATCAGGACCGCGGCCGCGCCTGCGCCGCGGGCGAGCAGACCCCAGGGGGGCCGCGCCCCGGCAGTGGTTCTCATGGTCTTCGCTCCTCTCTCTGGAGTCCGGCCCGCCCGGAGTGAGACCCTCCTAGTCCTTGTCGACAAGGCACCAGTCGTCGTTCGTGCAGCCCGACCCCATGTCCACGAGAATGCAGATGTCCCGCGTCGGGCACTGCGCGTAGTCGAGAAGGCAGAAGTCGGTGTCAGGCGTGCTGGCTGCCGCCAGGGTCGGTCCCATGACCCCGCTGGCCAGCGTGAGATGGATCATCGTCGTCACCTCCTTTCGGCCGGTCAGGGGCATCACTCGGGGCGGTCCGCGCGGCCGCGTCCCCTCGTACCGCGCCCTCGCGCAGGTCCGCGCACGCAGCGACCTCGGGCCTGCCGCCGTGGCGCGCAAGTCGCGCGAGCCGCCGCCTCGCGCGGGCGGGAAGGGACGCGTACAGCCACATGGAGAGCTCCAGCACGCGCCGCTTGATCACGCACCGAGGCGCGAACTCCCCGCAGGCGTCGGCGGGCGACGCGACCAGGTCGAAGAGGCAGGGTCCGCCGCACATCCAGCGCGCCCAACAGCGGCGGCACGCCGCGGAGCGCTCCGCGAGCTCGCCGAGGGCGCGCGCGGCGGCGTCCCTGTCGAACCCGTCTGCGACGCGCCCGAGCGAGTACGCGGCGTGGCCGACGAACCTGTGGCAGAGACTGATCGTGCCGTCGCAGGCCACGCTCAGGTATCTCACTCCCGCCCCGCAGGCCTGCTTCCGCGGCCGGCCCCGCTCGATGGCCAGGACGGGCTCCGCGAAGTTGCCTACGACGGGGGGGCCGCCGCGACTCACGCGCTCCCGCTCGGTCTCCGCCAGGTCGTCCAGCTCGGCGCAGACCCGGGCGGCGAACCGTGCCGACAGGGGCGCCCCGCTCACCGGCGAGAGATGGACGGTGCCGGCCCCAAGCCCGACCAGATGCTCCACGAGGTCCCTGAGACGAGGCGTCGCCTCGGTGACGGTCGCGCGCGCCGATACGCGGAGCCCGGCGGGGAGCCGCGCCAGGTTGCGCGCGATGGCGTCGTACGACCCGCCGCCGTCCGGGGACCGCCGGTGCGCGTCGTGGGTGGGCCGGTCGCCGTCGATGCTCACCATGACGGCCGCCCCGACGGCGGCCAGGCGCGAGGCGACCTCCGGCGTCAGGAGCGTGCCGTTCGTTGTCACGTGGAGTGACAACGCGCGCCCCTC
>VGIX01000075.1 GCA_016867725.1 Candidatus Effluviviaceae Genus I sp. | reverse complement strand
CCACCCGTCCGCGCAGGTCGGCCGCTACAAGACCTACCTCGAGGACACGCACACGGCGTTCCAGGACGACCCCACCATCGCGCTCCACGCGTGCTCGTACCTCCACAACTACTACGTCGCGCCCGACGACGCGGTGCGCGCGGACAAGTTCCGCGACCTCCTCACCCGCTTCCCGCTCTTCTCGGCCGACGACGTGGACCCGCTGACCGAGTTCCTGACAGCGCGACTCTCGCGCGGCGAGGGGCTTGACGTGCTCAGGCGCGTCGAGGGCGGCGCGTACCGCCCGAGCAAGAAGCTCCTCGACCACGTCGCCGAGGTCATCAAGGGCAACCCCGCGTACACGCTCCTCGACGAGCAGCTCGTCGTGTACGACAAGGTCCTCGCCTGCGCCGCGAAGGGGTTCCACGACCGCCGCACGACCGTCCTCGTCGTGAAGGGCGGCCCCGGGACCGGGAAGTCGGTCATCGCGATCAACCTCATGGCCGACCTCGCCGCCCGCGGCTACAACGCGCACTACGCGACCGGCTCGCGCGCGTTCACGGAGACGCTCCGGCGCGTCATCGGCGCCCGCGGCGAGTGCCAGTTCAAGTACTTCAACAGCTACGCGACGGCCGAGCGGAACGCCGTGGACGTCCTCATCTGCGACGAGGCCCACCGCATCAGGACGACGAGCGCGAGCCGCTACACCCCGAAGTCCGAGCGCTCGGGCGAGCCGCAGGTGGACGAGCTCCTGCGCGCCGGCAAGGTCGTCGTGTTCCTCCTCGACGACAACCAGGTCGTCCGCCCGGCCGAGATCGGCTCGGCCGCGTATCTGAGGGACCGCGCGCTCGAGAAGGGCTGCCGGCTGTTCGAGTACGAGCTCGAGGCGCAGTTCCGCTGCCGCGGCTCGGACGCGTTCGTCGCCTGGGTCGAGAACACGCTCGGCATCCGGCGGACGCCGCACGTCCTGTGGACCGACACCGAGGCGTTCGACTTCAGGATCCTCGGGAGCCCGGCCGAGCTCGAGGCGGCCATCGCGGCGAAGGCGCGCGAGGGCTACTCGGCGCGGATGACGGCGGGGTTCTGCTGGCCGTGGTCGAACCCGAAGCGCGACGGGACGCTCGTGGAGGACGTGAGGATCGGCGAGTACGCGAGGCCCTGGAACGCGAAGTCAGGCGTCGGCCGGCTCGCGAAGGGCATCCCGAAGGAGACGCTCTGGGCCTCCGACCCGAACGGCTTGAGCCAGGTCGGCTGCATCTACACCGCGCAGGGGTTCGAGTTCGACTACGTCGGGGTCATCTTCGGGACGGACCTCACGTACGACTTCGACGCGGGGCGCTGGGTCGGCGACCCGACCGTGTCGCACGACACGGTCGTCAAGCGGTCGAAGGATCGGTTCGTGGACCTCGTGAAGAACACCTACCGCGTGTTGCTCACCCGCGGCATGCTCGGTTGCTACGTGTGCTTCCTGGATAGGGAGACGGAGAGGTTTGTGGGGAGTAGGGTGGAGCGATGACGTCACGCCTTCCGCCGCGTCCGGTGGTCGCGGACGTTCTTGAGCTTCCAGAGAATGGCGGGGTGCCCGGCGATGCGCGCTGCCTCCTCGGCGTCGTTCGGGAAGAGAAGCTCGGGGCGGAGCTCACCCTGGTTGATGGCGGCAAGGTACGCCTCCTCGTGACCCACGAGCGACAGCAGCGGACCGACCTTCGCCCACGCACGCTCGACGAGGTCATCTGTGCGAGGGGGCAGGCCCCTTGCCAACGTTGGCGCGAGCTCTGTCGCAACGGCGCGGTCGGTCAGGAACTCCGCCAGGCGATCCCGTCCGTACGTGGGAAGAGGATGCTCGAGCGTGGCTGAGAGCGCGATGAACCGCGCCCGAAAGAGAGGCTGCGCCAACGTCTCCGCCGCCGGTCCGGATAGGCACGCCACATCCCACGCGTCGCGAGGGGCACCGCGCTCAACCAGGGCGAGCAGCTTCCCGATAAGGAGCTCCGCAAGGCAGACGACGCGCACTTGAGCATGGTCCAATCCGCCGGGCTGCCACAGGGACCGGGTCTCGGTCCCGGCGAGGGGGACTCGGAAGAGGAAGTTCAGATCAACCTCGACCCGGTCGTCCTGCCCGAGGACGGACCGATAGCGCAGGTAGAGCTTCCGCCCTGCGAACGCATCCGCCGACTGCTGGACGCGGTGCCCTCGACGCCGCGCGAGATCGAGCACGGCCCCCTCCACCCGCGGCCTGTCTTCCAGCATCTTCTCGCGCTCGACGTGCCCGATGTAGTTGTAGTCAAGGTCGACCGAGAGCCGCCCAGGCGGGCCGAAGCAGAGGTTGAGCGCGGTGCCGCCCTTGAGGGCGAGCACGGCGCCAAGAAGAGGGTGTCGCGCGATGTCCGCAGCCACAGAGCCCAGAAGGACGACCTTCTCCAGCACTGCGGCTTGGAAGCCCGTCTCCGCCGAGGACCGATCCAGGAACTCCAGGCTAGGGTTCATCTGCCTCACCCGGTCGCACTAGGACCGCCGGCAGGATCAGATTCCAGCGCGGCGCGAGCCTGCCGCCGCGGCGGCTCCGCTCGAGATACTGCGGGGAAAGCGGGCGAAGCCGCTCGAGGCGGACGAGGATGGCCGGAGGCACGTGGAAGCTCCCCTGGAAGCGCTCCAGGAACCATCCCGTCGCTGCCCAGAGGTTGGCGACTCCGTACCGGCGCAGAACCTCCTCGAGCAGATCAAGGTCGAGCGTCGGGAATCCGCTCGCCGAGCGCACCAGCTCTTCCAGCCCGCCGACAAGGGCAGGCCGCCTGAAAGCCTCGACCAGCGTGCGCTCGGGCCCGGTCACCTCCAGCAGCCTCCCAAGCCGCTCGATCCGCCGCGTACCCAAGTGCTTGCGGCTGCCCGTCCCCAGCGGATGGGGATGGTTGAGAAAGCGGACCACTGCCCCGTCCAGAACGAGCGGCCTGCGGCGCCGCTCCGTGTACAGGGTGTGCTGATTCCAGACTGACTGTGCGGCGCCAAGAAGATCGAGGGCGCTGTGGTGTGAGAAGACGCCGTCATGCCGGGCGGCCACCCCCACCAGAAACGGATCCAGCGGGAACCGGTCCGGGCGGCTACCCGGAGGCACCACGGCGTACACGCCGCGGGTCACGAGCTTCAAGCGGCCCGTTTCGAGATGGTGCTTGAGCCGCTCTACGGTCCCGAGGCGGCCGCCGGACGGCGCGAGAGCGCGCGTCGCCTCGTCCAGCGAGAACACAGGGTGCATGGCGAAGAAGTCGGCAGTCTTCACATGGGCTCCATCTCTCAGCTCCGAGCAGGATTCGCCTCAGTCGACAGGAAGCAGGAGCCGGGCCCGCTGGGCTGCGGACACTTGACGTGTTGCATCCGGACAGGGGATAAGATACCCGTTTGGAGCACTGGTTGTCAAGTGGAGTGACGCCACGCGGTCGGAAGACAAGTCCGTGGAGGTTGCCTACCGGAACCCCTGCAGCCACTCCCACTGCATCAGGTTGCAGAACGTGACCTCAAGGCCCTCCACTTCGCGCCGATAGACCGGTCCGACCTGGGGGCTGACCACGTAGTTGCGACCTCTCGGGTGATTCTTGCGGAAGGCGCGGAGGCCACGGGGCGCAGACTCGTCGGCGTCCCACTTGCACTCGACCGCGTCGCACTCGTTCCTGCCCCGGGGGAGCACGAAGTCTACCTCGTGCCTCTGCTTGTCGGCCCAGTAGAGGATCGCCCCCGGCTCGTTGTGTGCCGTCAGCGTCTCCAGAACCAGATGCTCCCAGAGGCGCCCGCAGTCCTGCTCGCGAAGCTCATCCCAGCCGCGGCAGAAGCTCACGAAACCCGTGTCGAAACCATAGACCTTCGGCCGCTTGAGCAGCTCCTGACGGCCTCCTCGGTGGTACGGGCGGACCGTGGTGATGAGATGCGTGATGGCGAGGACGTCGAGGTACCTTGCCACCGTCGGGCGAGTCAGCCCGCACTGTCTGGCGACCGTCGTGGCTTCAAGGACGCCTCCGCTGTTCCGCAGGACCAACTGCACCAGTCGGAGGAACGCCTCACGCTTCCCCACTCGGAAGAGCTCCTCAACGTCGCGGGCGTAGAACGAGTCGAGCCACTCGGAGTAGAACCCGAGGTCACGCTCCTTCACAAGGAGGGGCTCCGGCAACCCGCCGCGCAGGAGCCTCATCTTGAGGTCGCGCACCCCGAACGCAGCGCGCTCGCGCTCGAGCACCGGCAGGAGGTGGACGGCTCGCTTCCGCCCGGTGAGGCTGTCGCGGAACTTCCTCGTCGCCGCGAGCGTCGAGGACCCCGTCGCGAGGAGCTT
>VGIX01000074.1 GCA_016867725.1 Candidatus Effluviviaceae Genus I sp. | reverse complement strand
CACCGGGGACATTCGCATCCCGCCTCACGTAGAGCGCGGGCCAGCTCCCGGAGCCGCCCAGCTGATGGACCCTGAGCGCGGGCGCGGTAGCCGTGGCCGCATAGACGTAGAGCTTCGCATCGGTCGTGGTCGCACTTCCCACCGCCACGTTCCCGGTCGCGCGGTGGATGTCATCTCCCGCGATCGTCCAGTCCCCGTCGTCGGCCACCGTCGCGGATGCGCGCAGCGCGGACGGCACGCTCGCGAGCTTCGAGCGGGGGCTCAGCGTCCCCGTTGACGACGAGCTCGAGATAGTACGGGGGCGTCGCGAACGAGGGGAGCGGGCTCACGGTCTTTCCCAGTTCTGTGTTGAACCAGCCCTCGACGATGGACGTGTTGGAGTGCGTCTCGGGTCCCCACAGCAGCGAGCCGCCGCTCGCGAGGCTGTAGATGCGCGCAACCACGGTGTAGGTCGCGTTGATCGGGTCGCCCGTGGACGAGTCGGCGAGGAACCCCTGGAACCAGACGGTGGACGGGACGTCGCGTCCCGCCTCCGTCGGCACGGGGCCGGCCTCGGCCGTCAGGAGTTCAAGGGCGTCGCCTGAGGCGGCGGCCGGGGCGATCACGGCTGCGGCAAGCAGGGCGGCGAGGACCACGTGGGGCAGATGACCGGGACGGATGCAGGCGTTCACCGATGCACCTCCTTCGGGCGAGCCCGTGGCTCGCGCCAGTCTGCGTCTCCCGCGTGCGGATGGACCACTGATGTGCGGCACATCGTACGGAGACCTGCACTCGTTGTCGAGGAGGCTTCCGAAGGCAGGGGCAGGCATGGGCGGCAAGGAGGTCATGTGGAGTGCGCAGGGCGCGGTTGTGATCTGGGGGGGACGGTTTGGGTGCTCCGCGTCACATCCGCGTGACACCCTGGAATGCCCACCCCGCGGGGCCTTCGCGGCCGGGCGACCCCGCGACGTCACCTGCATGTGCCGGTCGCGGGGCACCCGGGCGCGCCCGCGCCGAGACGCCGCGCGTCCGATGCGACGCTAACCTCCCACGAGACAAACGACTGCACGGGTCGACTTCGGTCCGGCGGAACTCCGTGCGGGCTGGCATCCCCGTTGCTGTGCAGGGTGGCGTCCACTCGCAACCGGAGGGTGCATGAGCATGAGGTGCGTTGCCGGAGAGACGCTCTGCCGCACGACGCAGTGCCCGAGGGAGTTCGTCTGCCTCGAGAACCACTCGCAGCCGCCGTGCGTCGCCATCGGCTCCTGCGCCGAGGGCCTCGTGATCGAGAAGGCGAACCACTCGAGGTGCGCGTACGCGGCGCGGTGCGACGGGTCCGCCGTCTGCACCTGCCCGACGCGGGCGGAGCTCCGCGAGAGGTACGGGTGGTGACAGTCGGAGCCGGCGTCCGTCACGCCGCGCGCGCCTGAAGCCGCAGTGTAGCCCAGCACAGTCGGTGACGCCCGTTCCTTCCCCCTCGGGACGGGTGCCGCCCAACCGAAAGGAACGGCCATGACGCTCGCGCGCGTGTTCCGCCGGCCCGTCGCCCTGGCGACGTCCGCCCTCGGTCTGTGGTTCCTCTTCGCGCCCGCCGTTCCTCTCCGCGCCGCCGAGCTCGACATGCGCGACGCGGTCACCGACCGGGCGTTCTGGGCCGAGGTCCGCGAACTCGCGGAGCTCAGCAACGCCGACGAGCCGGCGCCGGCGGTGTGCTGGCTGAACGAGGGCTCGACGAACATCTCGTACGACACGGGCAACTTCACCACCTACGAGACGCGGCGCGTGAAGATCGTCATTCTCGACGCCAAGCGCGCGGAGGGGTACGCGAACGTCGCCATCGCCTGCTCCAAGCGCGTCCCGATCAGCAAACTCAAGGCGCGCACCGTGACGCGGTCCGGCAAGTGGGTTGACGTCAAGAAGGACGACATCCACGAGCGGAGCAGGTTCCCCGACTTCGTGCTCTACGCGGACGTGCGCGAGAAGGTGTTCGCGATGCCGTCGTTCGCGGACAGCTGCGTCATCGAGTACGAGTACACCCGCTCCCACGGGGACACGCAGTTCGAAGACGAATTCCGCTTCGACATGAGCATCCCCGTGCGCAAGGCGGAGTACACCTTCGCCATGCCGAAGGACCTGTTGCTTCTTGGCGTGGACATCGCCACGAGGTCGAGCGGCGCGCCGCGGTCCCCGGTCAAAGGCGCGCGGCCTGCGCCGGGCGGCGGCCTCACGGGGACCCAGTCCACGCTGACATGGACCTGCAGCTCGCTTCCGGCGATCCCGCGCGAGCCGTTCAGGGCGCCGCTGGCCGACCTGTGCTCCCGAGTGACCGTCGGGCTCGCCTCGATGCGGCCGGAGTATCCGCAGTACACATGGCGCTCGTTTGGGGACGACTACTTCAAGGAGACCATCTCGCCGCTTCTGGCGGAGGGGCGCGCGTTGGCCGGCGAGGCGCGTTCGTTCCTTCGCAATCCGAAGGACGAGCTCGAGACCATCGAAATGGTCGCCAACGGCGTGGCAGAGAACGTGCGATATGTGGCCATCGAGATCGACGGGTCCGGTTGGAAGCCACGCAGTCCGAAGGAGGTGCTCGCGTCCCGCTACGGCGACTGCAAGGACATGAGCGTGCTCACCGCGGCGCTCCTCCGCGTGCTGGGCATCGAGGCGTGGCCGGCGCTCGTGAGGACGCGCGACGACGGCACGATCGACGGCAGCATCGTGACGCCGTCGCTCATGAACCACATGATCGTCTACGTGCGGTCGGGCGGAGAGGAGCACTGGATCGACCCCGCCGGCGGCGTGCTCGAACTCGGCGAGCTTCCGTCGGTTGACCGGGACGTCCAGGCACTCGTGTTGAGCGATGCGGGGTGCAGCTTCGTCCGGACGCCCAGGAGCACGGCCGAGGCCAACCGCATCGCCTGGACGGTGAACGCTGAGATCAATGCCGGCGGGTCCATCGTTGGGGAGGCGACGGCGCACTTCACGGGCGACCTCGCGCTCGAGATGCGGAACACGATCAGGGGGAGCTCACGGGAGGACGTGCGGAAGGCGCTCGAGCGGATGGTGGCGGGGCAGTTCGCCGGAGCGCACGTGACCTCGTGGGAGCGCGTCGAGCGGTCGGGGAAGCGCGGATGCCTGGTTCGGATGGCGTTCGAGGCGGACTGGGCCGGCGCGTCGTCCGGCGGGCGTGCGGTGCTCGACGGGTCGTTCTTCGGCATCGCGGGTCCAGAGGAGACGCTCCCCGCGGGGAGGCGCCACCACGGCGTCGTCTTCGACAGGCCCTACGCCGTCGCGGACTCATGCTGCATCAGGCTGTCGGATGGATGGGCGCCTGACGGGCTCCCGGGCGATCTCTCCGAGCGGGCGAAGTACGGGTTCTACGCGCGGCGGTTCTCGCACGCCGACGGTGTCATCCGCTGCTCGCGGACCTTCGAGCTGACCGCCAAGGCGGTGGCCGCGTCGGAGTACGGAGACCTGCGCGCGTTCTGGCTCGATGCCTCGCGGGCGCACCGTGAGCCGGTGCTGTTGGTGAGGGGGTAGGGGGCGGCCCCCCCTCCGCCTACTCCCCCCTTCCCGCCACCAGCCGCGGCTCGCTGCGGCTGCTCGACCTGAACTCCATCTCCTCGACGAGGATGTCCGGCGTCACGACGGCGAGGGGGTAGGCCATCCCGCCGCCCAGCGACTGGCGCAGGTTCGTGAGCTTGGGCTTCGCGCCCACAGCGCAGATGTCGCGGAGCGCGCGGACGCTCACCTCGTCGAACGCGATGCCGCGCACCGGCTCCATGCGCCCGTCGTCCGCGTACACCTTGTAGGCCACGATCGGGGCCGTGAGCAGGGCCGCCCTCGCCTCGTCGGAGCCCTGCGTCCACTGATATCGCCGCGAGATCTCCGGCGCGTCCAGCCGCGTGATGAGCAGCCCGAACCCGCCGTCAACGCTCTTCGCGAGCTTTCTGAGCTCCGCGACGAGGTCCTTCCTCGTCTTCGCGGACCGCACGAACAGGTTCGATGCGGTCGGCACCGTCCACTGGTTCGGGAACGCGACGGCTCGGCCGTTCGACTCCGTCAGCTTCTTCGTCGGCCCACGGCCGATCGGAAGCGCCACCAGCCTCCCGCTCTCCACGAGCGTCACGTTCTCCGCCGGCACGCCCTCGTCGTCAACGAGCCTGTAGCCCGCAAGCCGCATGCCCTCCCACGACTCGCGCGTGGGCTCGTCCGTCACGGTGATGAACTCGGGCAGCACGCGGCGACTCAGCTTGCCCGCGAGCTTCGCGTCGGGCACGTACTGCTTCATCCAGTCGTCGGCGAGGAGTGGGGACCTCGCGGGCGTGAGCTGCGCGGCGAAGAGCTGCGCGACG
>VGIX01000073.1 GCA_016867725.1 Candidatus Effluviviaceae Genus I sp. | reverse complement strand
GCCGTGATCTTCTTGTCCTCGAGCATCTTGAGGATCCTGAGCTTCTCGGTCTCCATGTCGTGTCTCCTTGCCTTGATGGTCGGTCTGCGCGCCCGATCGCCCAACCCGACCTCACTCCAGGGGATGGTCGTCCACAGCTCCGGGGTGGGGCAGATGCCCGTCCTAAGCGGACGCGTCGGCCAGCCGTCGTAGGAACTCGTCTGCATCGATCTCTCCCGCTTCGAGCTTCGCCAGAAGCTCGGCCTTCATGTCCTTCGTCACCTCGGGTACCGGGGCGAACCCGAGCGCCCGCACAACCTCCTCGAGTCGAGCGCGGACCGTGGGGTAGGAGATGCCCATCTCGCGCTCGACCTCCTTGATATTCCCGCGCGACTTCAGGAAGATCTTGATGAGGTCGAGCTGCTGCTGCGAGAGCGCGCAGAACGCGCAGGTCTCGAAGCGCCCCCGGACCGTGATCTCGCACGCCGGGCACTCGAGTTCCCTGACCACCATCTCGCCGCCACACGCGGAGCAGCTCGTCGGCTGCCTGTGAATCATGCTCACCCTCCTCGTCTCAGGAACTCCAGGAACGGATCCCACATTCGCAGGTGTACGACACGAATATTAAGCTGCTGGTTGCATGTTGTCAACTGAATTCAATGCAAAGATCAAGAATATTGATGCTTGTCCTTCAGGGTGGGGCGCTCAGCGGGGCCTCTGGCTCTCCCAGGGCCTCCAGAGGTCCCGCCAGGAGCGGGTCTCGCGGGGCTCTGAGGCGGCGTCGGAGCCCGGGAAGTACTTCTTGAGGAGCTCGCGGTGCCCGGTGGAGAGGATGACGGCGATGAGGCTGCCGGCGAGGAGAAGAAGGCCCACACCGCTGACGGCGAGCAGGGCGGCGATGAGGACCGACTGCAGCGCGATGGCGATGCTGAACGCGGGGTTGTCGAGAACGAGGAGGGCGGACTTCCTGAGGGCGGTCCGCAGGCGCCTGTCACCCGCGCTCAGCAGGGGATGCAGGTGGACGTGCATGAGCGCGAAGAAGGCCGCCGACCAGACCAGGAGTGTGGCGAGCGCCGTGCCGGCAAACGCCGCGCCTCCCTGAAGCCGGCCGTAGAACCGGATGTTGAACCAGAGCAGGGCGGCGGAGCCGGCGGTGAATGCGCCGAGCTTGATCGATCGGAGGAAGTCGCGGCGGAAGCCGTTCCAGAAGTCGGCGAGGCGGGCGTCCTCGTCGGCGGCGATCCTGCGGGCGAGGCGGAAGAGCCCGGCGGTCGCCGGCGGCGCGGTGACCACTCCGAGGCAGAGGATGCACCAGAGCAGATTGGCGACGATGAGGGTGCCGAGGTGGTCGTAGATGTGCCAGAAGGCGCGCTTGAAGGTGGGGCGAAGGACGTCGGCCGCCCGGATCCTCGTCGGACCCGCGCGCGTTCCTCCGGGTTCCGGGCGGCCGTCCTTCGTCATGGGACCCCTCTACTGCACCGGGGCCTGGCTGGTCATCCTGAACTGCACGAGATCGTCGGGCCCGACGGCGCCGAGACCGAGGAGCCTCGAGAGCCCGAGCTTCGCGGACGCCGACTTCAGCAGGAGGTCGAGGAGCGAGGGGCTCTCCCTGACCGCGACGACCGCCGCGCGGTCGCGCTCGACGCCGATGCGCTCGCAGGCGTAGTCGATGGCCTCCGAGAGGCCCCCAAGCTGGTCGGCAAGCCCGATGGCCACGGCCTGGTTGCCGGTGTAGACGCGGCCCTGGCCGATCTCGCGGACTCGCCCTTCGTCAATCTTCCTTCCGGAGGCGACCTTGGCGACGAAGTCGTCGTAGTGGCGGCCGATGAGATCGTCCGCCATGGCAAGCTCCTCCTTGGTCGCGCGGCGCGTCGTGGACCACATGTCGGCGTACTCGCCGCGCTTGAAGGTCTCGTGGGTCGCGTCGATCTTCTCGTAGAGGCCGGCGAGCGACTGCTTCATGCTCACGACGCCGATGCTGCCCGTGATGGTGAGCGGGTCAACGAAGATCCGCTCCGCCGCGCAGGCGATGTAGTAGCCGCCCGAGGCCGCCACGTCGGCCATCGAGACGATGAGCGGCTTCTTCGCGGCGACGCGCAGCGTCTCCTTCCAGATGATGTCGGAGGCGAGCGCGCTCCCGCCGCCGCTGTCGACGCGGAGCACGACGGCCTTGACCCTCGGGTCACGCCTCGCGCGCGCCAGGGCCGCGACGAGCGTCTCGGAGCCGATGGACTCGCCGCCCCAGACGGGGTCGTGGCCGCCCTTGCCCACGTCGATGCTGCCGTACGCCCCGACGACCGCGATCGTAGGGCCGGGGCGCCAGTCGTAGACCTTGTCGCGCCAGTCGGAGACGCTCTGTGTGGCGATGCCGTCGGGCTCGTCGGGCGGCGTGCGCCCGGCGAGCCGCACGGCGGCCGCCTTGGCGTCCTCCCAGAACGCCAGCGAGTCCACGAGCCCCGCCTCGACGGCCTGCGGCCCGTAGAACATCCTGCCGTCGCACACCGTCTCCGCCTGCTCGCGCGAGAGTCCCCGGCCTTCGACGACCGCGCGCACGATCTCGGCGTACACGTCGTCCACGAGGCCCTGGACCTCCACGCGCTGCTCGTCCGTGAGCGGGCCGGCGCCGATCGAGTGGAACGTGCTCTTGTACTTGCCGGCCGATACGTAGTCCCACTCGATGCCGATCTTCTCCGTCGTTCCCGTGTAGCGCATCACCGTCGTGTAGTTCGAAAGCCCGATGACCACGGCCGAGGGGTGCATCAGGACGACGTCGGCGGCCGTGGCGATGTGGTAGTCGGCGCTCGACGCCCCGTACTCGAGGAAGGCCACGACCTTCTTCCCGTGGACCTTCCTCGCCCGCAGGACCTCGTCGCGGATCTCCTGCGCCAGCGCCGACGGGCCGCCGAGGAACCCCGGAGCGATCGGCCTGACGCGAAGCAGGATGCAGGCGACGGAGCTCTCCTTCGCCGCCTTCCGGATGTCCCGCGCGACCCGCCGCGCGCTCGTCGTGGACGAGCCGAGGAGGCTCCAGCCGCCCTCGGAGTCCGACAGGCGCCCCCCGACCTTGATCTCGACGACGCCGCCCTGCCCCTTGACGACGCTTCGCATGCGCTCCGCGCTCGTCGAGACCCCGTAGGCCATGACGTCGTGGAGTGCCCCGTCGAGCGTCCTGAGGGACGCGCCGGCGCCTGCGTGGGTCATGTTGAGCCACAGCCCGACGCTCACCTCGCTGTCCCGGTCGTCCCCGCTCGGGTACGTCAGGATCGAGCCGCGGAGCACGAGGCCGTCCATAAGCTCGGCCTCCGCCCCCGCCGTGTACGCGGCGTCCCGGAGCTCGGCGCCGCGCGGCAGGCTCGCGTCGGCCATGAGCGTGAGCCGGTTGCCCGCAGGGCGCAGGGCCACGCCCGCCGAGTACGTCGTCCGCGCGGCGCTGCCGGCGCGACCGCGCGCGTCCTCCGGCGCGACCGCGCCGAACTCCGTCTCGCCGAGGTTCCTGGCGACCGCGCCGACCGAGACGAAGTTCGTCGGCCGGACCATGAGGCCGACGTCCCACATCGTCGCCCTCTGCTTCGCGCCGAACTGCGAGCGCAGCCAGCGGTGGCCGACGCCGAGGCTCCACCTCCTCGGGTCGCCGAACGCCGTGCCGAGGGTGTACGTGTCGACGGCGTTCCGCCCCGGCGCGATGCCCGGTTCCTCCGTCGGCTCCCACAGGTACCGCCGGTCGAAGCCCAGCCCGAGCGAGCCCAGCTTGAGGCCGACGCGCGCTCCGGAGACGTCCTCGCCGGCCATCTCGAGCTCGGAGTAGCTGCCGACCTCGTCGCTGAAGAGACCGAGGCCGGCGGGATTGAGGAAGACCGCCGTGGCGTCGTCGTTGAGCGCGACGGAACTCGCGCCACGCAGCCACGGATCGGACACCCACTGGGCGCCAGCCCCCGAGCACACCATAACCACCGCCGCCGTAACGAGCAGCGTCCGCATCTCCTGCCTCCCCATGTTCGCCGCGCTGTTGAGTGGAACTGACTGCGCCGATCCCGAGCGCCGCGCCGCTTCCCCGGCGGGGCCGCAGCAGGACCAACGCCCCTACGAAGGGTACACCAGTCTGAGGCTCACGACCGTGTCCACGTTCTCCGTCGTCGTCGGCCGCGCCGCGTCGAGCCTGATGTCGCCGATGCCCGGCACGTCGACCCGAAGGCCGATGCCGATGTTCGTCTTGTGCTCTTCCCAGTCGAACCCCGTCGTGTTGTTCCAGACCTCGCCCGAGTCGAGGAAGTAGATGATCTCGAGTTCGGGCCGGATCCTCACGGCGTACTCGGCGGACACGAACGCGAGGTTCTTCGCCTCGTAGGCGCGGTAGGGATAGCCGCGCAGCGTCCCGAGGCCGCCGAGGTAGAAGAGCCTGTGCGACGGGAAGTCCGTCCCGCTTCCGACGCCCCACGCGCCGCGGAGCGTGAGCGCCTGCGTGTCCGTGATCCGCATCCGCCGACTGCCGTCGA
>VGIX01000072.1 GCA_016867725.1 Candidatus Effluviviaceae Genus I sp. | reverse complement strand
TGGCCTACGTGCTCCGCGAGGCCGGCGCGGAGCCCGTCTGCGTGCTCGACCGGCACGTGTGCGGCCTCTTCCGCCACGGGGAGTGGCTCGCCTGGCTGGAGGATGCCGGCTTCCGCGCGTGCGCCGTACCGTTTCACCACTCACAGATCGAGCCGGGCTCGTGTGATGTGTTCGTGGGCGTGCGACGAGAGGAGGTCTCGGGATGACGGCGTTCTGCGGGCTGGACTGCGAGAAGTGCGACGCGTACGTCGCGACGGCGAAGAACGATGACGCGCTGCGCGCCGCGACGGCCGAGAAGTGGTCGAAGATGTTCGACGCGCCGCTCACGGCGACGGACATCAACTGCACCGGGTGCACGTCCGAGGGCGTGAAGCTCGGCTACTGCGAGCACATGTGCGAGATCAGGAAGTGCGCCACGGGGCGCGGCGTTGCGACCTGCGCCGAGTGCGCCGACTACGCGTGCGAGACGCTCGAGGGCATGCTCGCCCATGCTCCTCAGGCCCGGGAGGCGCTCGAGGCGCGTCGGAGGAAGTGACGGGCGCCGGCGGCCGCCGGCGCGTGAGGGGCGGAGCCATGCCGATCGAATACAGCGTGAGCGAGGGCGGGCACTTCATCCACGCGATCGCGAGCGGTGAGGTGACCGACGACGAATTCGTCGACTACGAGGAGCGGCACTCCGCCGACGCCCGCGTGAGGGCGCCGTGCAATGAGCTTCTCGATGTGCACAGGGGAGCGTTCGCGCGCGTGACACCTGGGGCGGTGGAGCGGGTGTTCGAGCGCAGGAAGCAGTCCAAGAAGGAGCGCGTGTGCCATCACTGCGCGATCGTCGTGTCGTACAGCGACAGCGCGGCGTGGGACCTCGCGAAGCTGTACGAGCGCCTTGCGAGCCTGCACTCGCCGTACAGCGTCGTGGTCTTCGGCGACCTCGGGATCGCGCGCACGTGGCTCGGCGTCGGCGGTGTCTGAGCGTCCGGCCCTTCGAGGACCCGTCGGGTGTCGCCTTCGCGATGATGGGAACCGCGCCCGGGGAGTGACGGGGGCGCGGCCGGGGGGAGAGCGCGCTCATGAAGCGCAAGGCCGTTTCGCGCGAGGCGATCGTCGAGTCCGTGGCGCGCGCGCTGGCGCCCCTCGACTGCGTGCACGCGGTCTGGGAGGCGGGGGCGGCGAGCCACGGCGCCGTGGATGAGTGGTCCGACGTCGACGTCTGCGTGGACGCGGACGACGGGACGGCCGAGCGCGTCTTCGCGGCGGTGGAGCGGGCGCTGAGAAGGCTCTCGGGGATCGAGACCGCCTTCCCGATGCTGTTCCCGCCCGAGCACGCCTACGCGCAGCGCTTCTACCGCATCAAGGGGGCAAGTCCGTTCGCGCTCCTGGACCTCGGCGTGTTCCGGCACTCGGCGGAGGACAAGTTCCTCAACCCCGCGGCCCACGGCGACCCCGTGTTCCTCGTGACGCGCGGGCGTCCGCCGCGCCCGCCGCGCTGGGACCGGCGCGCCCACGTAAGAGCGATGCGGGCCAGGCTCGCAAGGCTCAGGGCGAGGCGAGAGATCTTCGGCTGCTTCGTGGACAAGGAGCTTGAGCGCGGGAACTCCGTCGAGGCGCTCTTCAACTACCAGCGCGTCGTTCTCGACGCGCTCCTCGAGGTGCTCAGCATGCGATACCGGCCGCAGCGGTACGGGTTCGGCGTGCGCTATGTCCACCGTGAGCTGCCGAAGGCGGCGGTGAAACGCTACGAGGGCCTCGCGTTCGTCCGGGACCTCGCGGACCTTCGTCGGAAGGCGCGCGCCGCGGACCGGTGGCTGGTCGAGGCCATGGACGCGGTGGACTTCGAGGAGATCGAGCGGAGGCTCAGGTCGTGAGGCGGGAGATCGAGGTGCTCGCGCGGGCCGTGATCGCGCGGCGCGGACGCTTCCTCGTGGCGCGCGCCGCGGGGGCGGACTACGCGTACCTCCCGGGCGGCCACGTGGAGCCGGGCGAGGGGATGCGCGCGTGCCTCGCGCGCGAGCTCCGCGAGGAGCTGGGAGCCGAAGCCCGTGTGGGGCGCTACCTCGGCGCCGTCGAGCACGCGTGGACGGACGGACGCGGACGACACCAGGAGGTGAACCATCTCTTCGCCGCGCGGATCGCGGGCGTTGACGACCCGCCCGAGTCCCGCGAGCAGGGTCTCGAGTTCCTGTGGCTTCGCCCTCGCGAGCTCTCGCGGTTCGGTCTGGAGCCCGCGCCGCTTCGCGGCTGGCTTGCGTCGCGGCAGGCGGCGGGCGGCGGCGGGCGATGGCTCTCGACGATCGAGACGCGGCGCGGCGCGAGGCGCGGACGCGGGGGGCGGGGACGATGAGCCTCACGGCGATCCTGGTCGGGGAGCATCGGGTGATCGAGAGCGCCCTGGCGGCGCTCGAGGAGGCCGTGGAGAAGCTCGGTCGCGGGGTCTCCGTGCGGACGGGCTTCTTCCTCGACGCCGCCGAGTTCCTGCGCGCGTTCGCGGACGGTTGCCACCACAGGAAGGAGGAAGGGGTCCTCCTTCCCGCGATGATGGGACACGGGTTTCCGATGATGACCGGGCCGCTGGCCGTGATCCTGGCGGAGCACGAGAAGGTCCGCGCGCACATGCGGGTGATGCGCGACGCGGCCGAGGCGCTCGACCGGGGGGATCGTGCGGCGGCCGCGCGCGTGGAGGCGGCCGCGCGGGAGTGCGTCACTCTGCTTCGCCGCCACATGGCGAAGGAGGAGCAGGCGCTCTTCCCCATGGCCGAAAGCGCGATCACCGCGGCGAAGCACGCCGGGATCGCCGGCGAGCTGGCCCGCGCGGTGCGGGAGCGGCAGGCGGCCCACGACCGCGCCGCCGCCGCGGCGGCCGCCCTCCAGCGCGAGATGTCGAACTAGACAGCGCGGCGGCCTCGACACGACGGGGCCGCCGGACGCGGCGGACAGAGGCGCGATGCTCACGACGGCGCAGTCCATCACGCTCACGGTCTTCGTGGCGACCTACGTCGGCCTCGTGCTGCGCTACCGCTGGAAGCTCCCGATCGTCGCGGCGGCGTGCGCCGTGCTTCTCCTGTGGCCGGGGCTTCTGCCGATTGGGGGCGCCCTCGCGGCCATCAACTGGAACGTCGTGCTTCTCTACTTCGGGATGCTCCTTCTCACCGAGACGCTCGTGATCTCCGGCGCGCCCGGCGTCGTGGCAGAGAGGCTCATCCGAGAAGGCGCCTCCGCGCGGCGCGTCATCGTGCTCCTGTGTCTCGTGTCGGGTATCATCTCCACCGTCATCGAGAACGTCGCGGTCGTTCTCATCCTCGCGCCCATCGCGCTCGCGGCGGCGAAGCGTCTGGGGACGTCGCCTGTGCCCATCCTCATCGGCATCGCGATCTCGAGCAATCTCCAGGGCGCCGCGACGCTCATCGGCGACCCGCCGAGCATGCTGCTGGCCGGCTCCCTCGACCTCGACTTCCTCCAGTTCTTCTGGCACCGCGGACGGCCCGGTATGTTCTTCGCCGTCCAGCTCGGCGCCGTCGCGGCGACGCTCGTGCTGTGGCACGCGTTCCGGAAGAGCCGGGGGGCGTGGCCGGCCTCGCGGGGGCATCGGCTGGAAAGCGCGGTGCCGCTCGTTCTGCTCGCGGCGCTGGTCGCCGGGCTCGCCGCGTCGTCGGTGCTCCTGCCTGAGTGGAAGTCGGCCACGGGAGTCATCCCCGTCGTCGTTGGGGCCGTCGCCGCGGCGTGGTGGATCAGCGCACACGGGCCGAGGCGCTTCCTCCGCCAGGCGTGGGAGCTCGACTGGGGCACGGGGTTCTTCATCGTGGGCATCTTCGTCCTCGTGGGGAGCCTCGTCTCGTGCGGCCTCGTGGAGCGGTTCGCGGACGCTCTGGCCTGCTGCGGGCGTGGCGCGTTCCCGGTGTACTCGGTGCTCGTCTGGGGTTCCGTGGCCGGCTCGGCGGTCATCGACAACGTGCCGTTCGTGGCGGCCATGCTACCCGTGTGCTGGGAGCTCGCGCAGCGGCTCGCGGTCTCGCCGGAGCTCCTCGCGTTCGGCATGGTCATCGGGGCGAGCGTCGGCGGGAATATCACGCCCGTGGGAGCGTCCGCGAACATCGTGGCGTGCGGCATCGCGAAGCGCGAGGGATACCACGTGTCCTTCGGCGAGTTCGCGAGACTGGGGCTGCCGTTCACCCTGGCGGGCGTGGCGATGGCCTACGCGTTCCTGTGGGTGTTCTGGCGGTAGCGGAGGCTCTTCGTGTGAGGCGTGACGCGGGAGCGGGAGCGAGACCGAGACCGCGTCGAGGAGGGTGAGATGTTGCAGCGCAGGCGTGTCCTGGTCTGCGGGGCGCTCGCGGTCGTCGCGCTGGTCGCGACGGGGTGCGCGCCCGGCTCGGACCGGTTCACGACGGGCGACGCGGGGTTCTGGGCCGGGTTGTGGCATGGCCTGATCGTCTGCGTGACGTTCATCGTGAGCCTGTTCACCGAGCGGGTGCAGATCTACGAGATCCGCAACTCCGGCCACCTGTACGACCTTGGCTTCGTGC
>VGIX01000071.1 GCA_016867725.1 Candidatus Effluviviaceae Genus I sp. | reverse complement strand
CTACGCCGCGGACGGCAAGCTCGACAAGCACACGATGTCGGCGAAGCTCGGACCGAACGTGGTGGACGTGACGAAGGCGCAGTTCCGGGAACTCGTGCGCGGCCGGAAGGGCACGGTGAAGTCGTTCCTGCTCGACCAGGAGAGGATCGCCGGCATCGGGAACGCGTACGTCCACGACATCCTCTTCCTGGCGCGCCTGCACCCGCAGAGGAAGCTCGACACGCTCTCCGCGGCCGAGGTGGACGGGCTCTGGCAGGCCATCCGCGACGGGCTCCTCCCGAGCCTCAGGAAGGGCGGCGCGTGGTACGAGAAGGGTCTCACGGGGAAGCCCGGCGGCTTTCAGCGCGAGGACATCATCATCGGCTACAGCGCGGGGAAGCCGTGCCCGAAGTGCCGCACGAAGATCGTGAAGATACGGACGGGCAGCAACGCGACGTTCATCTGCCCGAAGTGCCAGGCGATGAGGAAGGGCGCGGGGAGGCGCGGGGCTGCGGCAAGGCCGAAGCGGAAGCCCACGGCGCGGAAGCCGGCGTCGAAGGGGCGAGGGGTCCATGCTCGGTAGACACCCCAAACGCGCGAGCGCGGGCGCGCCGGCCGGCGACCGGCTCGTCTTCCACGTGGACATGGACGCGTTCTTCGCGTCGGTCGAGATCATGTGCCGGCCGAAGCTGCGCGGGAAGCCCGTCATCGTCTGCGGGAAGCCGACGATGCGGAGCGTCGCGGCCGCGGTGTCGTACGAGGCGCGCAAGTACGGCATCCGCTCGGGCATGCCCGTGGCCGAGGCGTTCCGGCGCTGCCCGCACCTCGTAGCGGTCGAGGGGAACCCGGGGCAGTACATCTACGTCTCGCTCGAGCTCCTTCGCATCTACAAGGAGTTCTCGACCATCGTCGAGCCGTACAGCATTGACGAGGCGTTCATCGAGATGACCGGGACCACCTGCACGTGGGAGAACTGCGAGGAGGTCGCGCGCGCGCTCAAGGCGCGCGTGCGCGAGCGGTTCGACCTCACTTGCTCGGTCGGTGTCGGCCCGAACAAGCTCGTGTCGAAGATGTGCTCCGGGCTTGAGAAGCCCGACGGGATGTCCATCGTGTACCCGGGCGAGTTCGCGCTCACCTTCGGCGCGCGCCCGGTGACCGACCTCTGGGGCGTGGGGGACAAGACGGGCATCGCCTTGAGCCTCATGGGCGTGAGCACGATCGGCGAGCTGGCGGAGTTCCCCGTCGCGATGCTGCGCCGCCGGTTCGGCATCATGGGGGAGATCCTCCACATGATGGCCGTGGGGCGTGACGACACGCCCGTGACGGCGTACTATGAGGGCATGCCGGTCAAGTCCATGGGGCACGAGCACACGCTGCCCGCGGACACCTGGGACATCATGGAGGCGGAGAAGGTGCTCCTGCGTCTCACCGACCAGGTCGCGCGCCGGATGCGGAAGAAGGGCTACCTCGGGAACGTCATCACCCTGAGCCTCCGGTTCTCGGACTTCGACAGGGTCGGCCGGCAGCGGAAGATCAAGTTCTACACGGACGAGGAGAGGGTCATCTACCGCGCGGGCCGCGAGCTCCTGCACGAGTGCTGGCGGCCTGGGCGTGCCATCCGGCTCGTGGGCATCAGTTGCTCGGGGCTCGTGCGGGTGCCCGAGACGTGCCAGGTGGACCTCTTCGTCCAGAAGGAAGAGGACTCGCACAGGAAGCTCCTGGCCGCGCTCGACGCGATCCGCGACAAGTTCGGCGAGCACGCCATCACGCGCGGGCGGCTCGTCTCGACCGAGGAGCGGCTGTGGGCCGCGAGCCGGCGCGTGTCGGAGCCGAGGTTCCTCAGGATGGGGGTGGGCGAGGGGCAGCGCCCGTCCGTCGTGGCGGGCTGGCACGACGCGGCGCCGCAGCTCGACACCGTGCCGCTCCCGCCGGGGCTTTCGTCGAGCCCGTTCGACATGCTGCGGCACCAGGACCTCGAGGACTCGCGGAGGTAGAGGCGGATGCCGACGCCCGGACAGCGAGGCGCAAGGCCGCGGCGCCCGAGCAGGAACCAGGGGGACCTCTTCGGCGACGACCTGCCGCGCCGTGATGAGCCGCGCGCCGGCCGGCCCGGCGCCCCCGCCGATGCGCGACCCGGCGCCGAATCGCGCCCGGAGCCCGGCCGCGCGGTGCCGGACCGCGTCCCGCGCGGGTTCGGCCCCGAGGGGAAGATCCGCATCGGCACCTCGGGCTACAGCTTCGTGGACTGGGTGGGCACGTTCTATCCTGAGGGCACGCCGCGGAACCGCATGCTCGACGAGTACGTGAAGCACTTCGACGTCGTCGAGATCAACTCGAGCCACTACCGCATCCCGACGGCCGACATGTTCGCTCGCATGGAGTCGAAGACCCCGCCTGGGTTCGAGTTCATGGTGAAGCTCTTCCAGGGCATGACGCACAAGGCCGAGGACGACCCTGCGATGTACGCGGACTTCGCGGCGTCGGTCGTGCCGCTCAAGGAGGCGGGCAAGTTCGCCGGGTACCTCGCGCAGTTCCCGTGGCAGTTCAAGAAGTCGTCGGGGGCCGAGGACCGGCTGGCCGCGCTCCGCGACCGGTTCCCCGGAGATCCGCTCTTCGTGGAGTTCCGGCACGACTCGTGGATCGAGGCGCCGACCTTCGAGTTCCTCCGCGAGCACGACATCGGGTACTGCTCGGTGGACGAGCCGCACCTGCAGGGGCTCGTGCCGCCCGTCGCGGTGGCGACGACCGACATCGGGTACGCGCGCCTCCACGGCCGGAACGCGCGCGACTGGTGGGGGAAGAGCGGCGCCGACCGGTACAACTACGACTACAAGCCCGAGGAACTCCTCGAGTGGACGCAGAAGATGCACAAGCTCGAGGAGAAGGTGAAGAAGGTGTACGCGTTCTTCAACAACTGCCACGCCGGGCACGCCGCGCGGAACGCCGAGCTCATGATGGAGCTCCTGGGCGGCGAGCTGGGGGCGCGATGAGGTCGGAGGGGCGAGGGCCACAGCGCGACGAGGAGGGGCATGACGATGGCGGCGGCGCGATGACCATCCGCGACTTCCTCGAGCACATCCGGCACGACCGCTACTACGGCGACCAGATCTCGCACGTCGAGGTCATTCCCGCGCGCGAGGCGCGGTTCGGCGACCTCGCGCGCCCCGTCGCGCCGGTGCTCGCGGGCGCGCTCGCCGCGGCGGGCATCGAGCGGCTCTACTCGCACCAGGTGAGCGCGATCGAGGCGATCCGGGAGGGCAAGAACGTCGTCGTCGTGACCGGGACGGCGTCGGGGAAGACGCTCTGCTACAACATCCCGGTGCTCGAGACGCTCCTCGCAGACCCGAACGCGAAGGCCCTCTACCTCTTCCCAACGAAAGCGCTCGCGCAGGACCAGCAGAAGAGCCTCACGCGCCCGGCCGCGCTCGACCCCGCGCTCCTCGAGGCCGTGCGCACGGGCACCTACGACGGCGACACGACGCGGCACACGCGGCGGAAACTGCGCGACGAGGGGAACGTGATCCTCTCGAACCCCGACATGCTGCACGCCGGCATCCTCCCGTACCACGCGAAGTGGAACCGGTTCTTCAAGGACCTCACGTTCGTCGTCATCGACGAGATCCACACGTACCGCGGGATCTTCGGCTCGAACGTGGCGAACGTCATCCGGCGCCTGAGGCGCGTCTGCGAGCACTACGGCGCGAGCCCGCAGTTCATCTGCTCGAGCGCGACCATCGCCAACCCGAAGGAACTGGCCGAGCGGCTCGTCGGGCTCCCGTTCGAGGTCGTTGAGAACGACGGCAGCCCGCGGGGCACCAAGTACTTCGTCCTGTGGAACCCGCCGTTCCTCGACCTCACGAAGATGGAGCGCCGCAGTTCGAACGTCGAGGGGCACTGGCTCATGGCGGAGCTTATCGCCAGTGGGTTTCAGACCATCGCGTTCGGGCGCGCGCGCGTCGTGGCGGAGCTCATCTACCGCTACACGAAGGACACGCTCGAGCGGATGAAGCCCGAGTACGCGCGGAAGGTGAGGCCCTACCGCGGCGGGTACCTGCCCGAGGAGCGACGCGAGATCGAGCGGCAGCTCTTCTCCGGGGAGCTCATGGGCGTCGCGAGCACGAACGCCCTCGAACTGGGCATCGACGTCGGGAGCCTCGACGCGGCCATCATCGTGGGGTTCCCGGGGACCATCGCGAGCACCTGGCAGCAGGCGGGGCGCGCGGGCCGCGCGTCGGACGAGTCCCTCGCCGTGCTCGTCGGCTACAACGATCCCATTGACCAGTACCTCGTCCGGCACGGCGAGTACTTCTTCCGGCAGACGCCGGAGAACGCGGTCATCGACCCCGCGAACCGCTACATCCTCGCCAAGCACCTTCGGTGCGCCGCGTTCGAGCTTCCGCTGCTCGACGCCGACATGCGCCTGTTCGGCGAGATGACCGAGCCCATCGTGGACCTCCTCGAGGAGTTCAAGGAGGTGAAAGAGCTGGACGGGCGGTACTACTGGTCGTCCACCGAGCAGCCCGCGCGCTCGGTGAGCCTCAGGACCATCT
>VGIX01000070.1 GCA_016867725.1 Candidatus Effluviviaceae Genus I sp. | reverse complement strand
TAGAGCGAGTGGTCGCCCGCGATCGTGACGATGGACTCGGACGTGATCTCGTCGCGCTCGGGCCCGCCGGTGAACCACCCGACGAACTCATAGCCCGTGCGGCTGGTCGCCGCGAGCCTGCCGTACTGCTGGCCGAAGGTGACCTGCTTCGTCTCCGGATCGGGGTCGGACCCGCCCTGCGCGTCGAAGGTCACCGTGTACTCGTTCGCCGTCCACTGCGCGTAGAGCGTGTGGTCGTCGGCCGTCGTCACGACGCTCTCCCAGGTGATCAGGTCGCCGCCTTCCGCCTGCGTGAACCACCCGTCGAACGAGTAGCCCGCGCGGTCCGTGGTCGCGAGGTCCTGGTAGCTCGAGGCGAACACCACCTGCTTGCTCTCCGGCACGGGCGTCGAACCGCCCTGCGCGTCGAAGGTCACCGTGTACTCGTTCGGCGTCCAGTGCGCGTACAGCGTGTGGTCCCCGGCCGTGGTGACGACCGTCTCCGCGGTCACCTCGCCGCGCTCGGGGCCGTCGAACCACCCCGCCAGCGCGTAGCCCGTGCGGCTCGTCGTCGCGAGCGTGCCGTACAGCGCACCGAAGGTGACGATCTTGCTCGCCGGGGTCGGGTTCGTTCCACCGGCCGCGTCGAAGAACACCATGTAGTCATTGGCGGTCCACTGCGCGTAGAGCGTGTCGTCCGCCGCCACGGTCACGATGCTCTCGGCCGTCACCTGGTCGCCGCCGCCCGGCGCGGTGAACCAGCCGTCGAACACGTAGCCTTCACGGTCCGTCGTGGCGAGCGCTCCGTACGCCTGCCCGTACGTCACCTGCTTGGTCTGCGGCACGGGTGTCGTGCCGTCCATCGCCTCGAACGTCACCGTGTACTCGTTGGCGGTCCACTGCGCGTAGAGCGTGTCGTCGGCGGCCACGGCCACGATGCTCTCGGCCGTGATCTCGTCGCCGCCCGTCGGCTCGGTGAACCACCCGTCGAGGGTGTACCCGGCCAGGCTCGTCGTCGCGAGCGTGCCGTACAGCGAACCGAAGGTGACGATCTTGCTCGCCGGGGTCGGGTACGTTCCGCCGGCCGCATCGAAGAACACCATGTAGTCGTTGGCCGTCCACTTCGCGTAGAGGCTCAGCGCGGCGTTGGTGGTGTAGGACGCGCCCTCGGCGTAGTTCGTGCCCGAGCCGTTGGCGGCGGTGTTCCACCCCGAGAGCGTGTAGCCGGTCTTCTCGAGGCCGCCCGTGTCGGTCCGCAGCGTGAGGGCCACGTTGTAAACCTTGGTCTGCGCGTCCGGGGCCGTGCCGGCCGTCGCGCCGTTGGCGTCGTAGGTCACCGGCCACGTGTTCAAGGTCCACTCGGCGTACATCGTGACCGCGGCGTTCGCGGTGTAGGTGCCGCCGGCGTCGTAGTGCGTGCCCAGCCCGTCCGCCTGCGTGTTCCACCCGGTGAACGTGGAGCCCGTCTTCACGAGGCTGCCCGTGTTGGTCCGCAGCGTGAGCGGCACGTCGTGGACCTTCGTCTGCGACGAGGGCGCCGACCCGCCGGTGCTCCCGTTGCCGTTGTAGGTCACGGCGTAGGTCTGCGGCACGTTGTTCGTGACGGCCTGATCCGTGAAGCTCCCGAGGTAGAGGCCGTCCGCCGCCACGACCGTGCCCTGCGTGTAGTTCAGGGTGACGGTGTTGCCGTAGACGATGGTCGTGCCGGAGCACGTGAGGTTGATCTTCGTCGGGTCGGCGTTCAGGGCGGCCGCCGAGAAGCTCTGGTTCGAGCCGCCGTTGATCTTGTAGACGAACTGACCGTGCTTGCCTGACGGGTTGGCCATCGCCCTGCTGAAGGTGACGACGATGCCGTTGCCCGCCGTGTTCGTCTCCGCAGAGACGACCGTGAGCGCCGGGTCGGGCACGATGTTGCTGACCGCCTGGCCGCTGAAGGTCGCCAGCACTCCCCCGTCGGCCGCGACGACCGTGCCCGCGGTGTAGTTCACCGTCACGGTGTTGCCGGCCGCGATGGCCGTGCCCGCGCAGGTGAGGTCGATCTTCGTGGTCGTGGCGTTGAGAGCGGCGGCGGAGAACGCCTGCGTCGCCCCACCGTTGATCTGATACGTGAACTGGTCGTGCTTGCCGGCGGGGTTCGCCATCGCCTTGCTGAAGGTGATGGTGATGACCGAACCCGCCGTGTTCGTCGTCGCCGACGAGAAGGTCGGCGGGGCTGGCATGGCGTTGGTCACGGCGAAGTCGCTGAAGCTGTCGAGCGCGACAGTGTCGGCCGCGGCCACCGTGCCGGCCGTGTAGCTCACCGTGACCGTGTTGCCGTAGGCGATGGGCGTCCCGGAGCAGGTCAGCTCGATCTTCTTCGTGTCGGCGTTCAGGGCCGCCGCAGAGAAGGTCTGCGCGCCCCCGCCGTTGATCTTGTACGAGAACTGGTCGTGCATCCCGGCCGGGTCGGCCATCGCGCGGCTGAAGGTGATAGTGACGACCGTGCCGGCGGCGTTCGTGGTCGCGCTCCACGGACACGGCGAGCGCCCGCCCGAGCCGTCGAGGCTGTACTGGAGGGTCCCGTAGGGTGCAGCGGTGCTCACCAGGTAGAGCTTCGTGTCGGAGTCGCCGATGATGAGGTCGGTGGTGTAGGAGTGATTGACCTGGGCGCTCGGAGAGAACGAGTCGCTCGCGTACGACGCCGTCGAGACGCGCCACGGCGTGATGAGCGTGTACTTCTTGATCTGCAGTGTCGAGGAGCCGTTCGGGTGCTTGCCGATCGCGCACATGGTCGCGCCGTCGCTGCTGAACCAGAAGTCCAGCGCTCCCCAGAACAGGTTGCCGGCCGCCTCGCCGCCGATGTTGAACGAGTAGCCGCTCGCGGAGGCGCTCGACACGCTCCACGGCGTGGAGAGCGTCCACTGGTAGATGGGCCGGCTCATGTTCTGGATCTCGGAGACGTACATCTTCGTCCCGTCGGCGGAGAACTCGAGGCCGCCGGGGATGGTGTACCCGATGGTCTTCTGGCCGCTCGGCGTGCTGGAGAGCGTCGAGACGTCCCACGCGGTCCCGAAGTTGTGCTGCACGACGCTCGTGGTCATGCCCGGCCAATCGATGACGAAGTAGAGCCTCGTCCCGTCCGGGCTGATGTGCAGGTTGTGCCCGTACGCTCCGTAGGGCGGGTTGCTCCCCGAGATCGTGAACGTCTTGGTCGCCACGTAGGAGGCGGTGGTCAGGTCCCACGGCGTGGCGAGCGTGTAGTACCTGATCGTGGCGGGCGCCGAGCCCGTGAGGATGTAGAGCTTGGTGCCGTCGGGGCTGAGCTGCCCGCCGCCGAGGTACACCGCCTCGGAGAGGTAGTCGCAATCGTAGATCGCGTCACCGAGCGTGAAGGCGAGCGCCTGCGGCGCGGCCGTCGCAACAGCGAGCGCGGCCAGCGCGAGCGTGATGAGCCAACCGGTGATCGAGCGTGTCATCTTCTTCCCCTCCGCGTGGATGGCCGCCCGGGTTGGGCGGCCATGTCGGGGCGAAGATGAGCAAGTTTCGTACCGACGAGACAAGAGGCAGCAGGCCACGAAGCTTGACACGCTTCAGAGCCTGCGGCTTGTGGTAACGCACGGTCTCTGACGCCCGGATCGGCCGCCGGACCCGCCGGCTACTGCAGCAGGACGATCATCCGGGCGCTCGCGTTGTCGCCCTGGCTCAGACGGACGAAGTAGATGCCGGACGCCGCGGACGCGCCTCGCGACGCTCGCCCGTTCCACGCGGTCTCGTGTCGCCCCGCCCTCTGCACCTCGTCCACCAGCACCGCCACCTCGCGCCCGGCCACGTCGTACACGGCGAGGCGCACGCGACCCGACTCGGGCAGCGTGTAGGAGACCACCGTCTGTCCCCTGAACGGGTTCGGGGCGGCGTGGAGCGCGAGGGACGAGCCCTCGTCCCCCGGAGGCACCGCGGCCTCCGGGTCCACCTGGAAGGTGTACCAGCCCTGCGGAGCCGTGCGCGGGAGCGTCTCCGCCCGGCCGCCGGAGTCGGCGGCCGCCACGTAGTACTCGACGACGTCGCCGCCTCGCCTCGGCACACCCCAAGCGCGGGAGGGGTGCGACGGCCGGTGAGCCCCATGCGCTTGACATGGCGCGAGAACCGTGGCATACTATGTTCGATAGCCGAACTAACTTCCGGCGCGCTCGCGGGTTCTCCGTCGAGGGAGGGACTTCTGATGACTCTGCGCGGCCTGCGAAGGGGTATCGGGCTCCTGATGCTCCTCTGCCTGGTGAGGTCTGCGCCGGCTCAGGCCCAGTGCATCCTGGCGAACCCGAGCTTCGAGATCCCCGGCTCAGGCGGGCGCGTCTTCGGCGGCTGGGAACAGTTCGGCACGGTCGGCTCCGTCACTTTCGCCACGCACGGCTCCACAGCGGCGCGCGTCTCCGGCCCCAACCTTGGCGGCTGGGACGTGTCGGCGTTCTGGCAGCAGCAGGACTGCGTTCCGGGCGAGCGCTGGAGGGTCACCGGCACGGTGGCGCACTCGACCACCAGCCCTCTCAGCGGAAGCTCCCGCGCCATCGTGAACGTCGAGTGGCACGGCTCAAGCGGCATGATCAGTTACGAGTCGCACGACGTGGCGCTCCCGGCGACACCGACCAACGAGTACAGGAGCTTCTCCGTGCTCAGCAACCCGGCCCCGTCCGGGACCGTTGCCATGCGCGCCCTCTTCGGGGTTCTTCAGGGCCCGAGCGATCCGCGTCCCATCGTCTACTACGACCAGACGACCGTCCTGAGCCAGAGCTACCCGACGATCGAGGACATGCAGTGGAACGACTTCCCCG
>VGIX01000069.1 GCA_016867725.1 Candidatus Effluviviaceae Genus I sp. | reverse complement strand
GGTGTTCGGGTCGACAGCGAGCAAGGACGGATGCGTGAACGCCCACGGCCCTGGCGGGCCACTGGAGCGCTCAGCCCATGAGATTCTAGGGCAAGCCGGGGGCGCGGTCAACGAGCGAGGCGCAGCCACGGGGAGGACCGTGATGGGGGGCGCTGAGCCCCCCGAAGCCCCGGTGCCTCGGCATCCGGTGCTCGCGGCGCGCAGCCCGCCTCACGCGAAGCCGAACACGAGCGGGAACACGATCACGACGGCGAGCGCCCAGACTGCATAGACGGGAAGGTACGAGGTCTGCCACCGCTCGAGCGCGCTGAACGGCGCGCGACCCCGCAGGAAGCGGCTGTAGAGCCACGCCGACCACGCCAGATTGACGAGAAGGACCAGGTTCTCCCCCAGCGCCGCCGTGCGGTTCGGCGTGAAGCCGAAGCCAGAGATGCGGGCCGCGATGGCCGCGAGGGCAACCGCATCAACGACGAGCGCGCTCACGACCAGGGTGAGTTGAAGCCTGTCGAAGAGACCGGGTGGCGCGAGCGGGTCCCGCGCGGAGACGGCGTACAGCAGAAGCCCGAGGACGACGACGAGCAGGAGATCGAAACCGATCAGAACCTCGCGCTCGAGGACGATGCCGCGGCCCGTCCACACCATCGTAGCGAGAAACGTCACGAGGACCAACACGAAGAGCGGCGTGAAGACGCGCGTGAGCACGGGCGCCATGTTCTCGATCACGCCCGGCTTCATCTCGACGAGCCACGCACCGACGAGCACGGCCCCCACCGCTCCGCAGGGCAGGAGCCATCGCGAGATGAGCTCCTCGGCATCGAGGCCGATGGCCCGGAACATCCCCGCCGTGAGGAGCGACAGCACGGCCCCGCCGAGCGCGATCAGCACGTAGTAGATGAAGAGCTCGCCCGAGAAGCGGATGAAGTGCATCCGCTCGCTCGACTCCCGCCAGCGGAAGCCAGTGTAGGCGACGCCCACGGCCAGCCAGAGAGCGATGGGGAGGTGGATCGCCGCCAGCGGGAGCGTCTGCCCCTGGAGCTGGAACGGGTAGAGGTTCATGATGACGGCCGCCGCGGCGAAGGCGATGAGAAGGCGCGCGAGGGCCGCGGCGCCCAGGCCCCGCTTCCAGGCGAGGTAGATGGTCAGGAACGGGAGCACGAAGAGGCTCAGGTTGCGTGCGTAGAACTCCTCCGAGCCCGGTCCAAGTCCGAGGCCGAAGAGCTCCGGAAGCCTGACCGCCACGGCGGCGGCGGCGGCGAGGACCATGACGACGGCCGTTTCGGTCCGCGGCGACTTCCCGCCCGGGTCGTCGGCCCCGAGCACGAGCTGTCGCCAGAGCCGTTCGGAGTGCTCCCGCGCGAACTCGCGGGACAGCGCGTTCAAGCTGCCGATGCGCTTCACCGCGACGAGGAACGCTTCGTCGGCAGCAAGCCCCGAGGCGGTCAGCGCCCCGATCTCGTCGCGCAGATGATCTTCGAGTTCCTCGACGTCGGAACCCGCCATCCCCCTGCCGCGGACGACGTACGCGCGCCACTCCGCGATGTGTCGTTCGAGCGCTTCTGTGTTCGCGGCCATGCGGTCAGCACTCCTGAGGCAGGAGGTCGGGAGTCGCGTGCGCGGCCAGGACCGACCAGACGTTCCGCAGCGCCGCGTCGACGGTCTGCCACTGCCGGCGCTGCGCGTCGAGCTGCTCTCTCCCCCGTTGTGTGATCCGGTAGTACTTGCGCCGCCGTCCGACGTCCGACGTGGCCCACGTCCCGGAGACGTATCCCAGGCGCTCGAGCCGGTGTAGCACCGGATAGAGCATGCCGTCGCTCCACTCAAGCCGCCCGCCCGAGAGCTCGCTCACGCGTTTGAGAATGGCATAGCCGTAGCTGTCTGCCTCCGCGAGGATTGCGAGGACGAGCGGCGTGGCGGAGGCCGCGACGAGGTCCTTGTTGATGTCCATCGTGCGTGCCACAATACATAGCGCTGCTATGTATGTCAACGGGCGAGATCGAGGCGTCCCCAACGGGATTGCCTCCGGCGGGGCGCTCCGCGCCCGCGCCGTCGGCGTACCCCAAGGTGGGCGGCTTCGCCGCCGTTCTCCTATGCGCGCTGTCCAGCGCGCGGGGTACCGAACCCGACACATCGCAGTATCCACCGGGAACAAGCAGTGAGAAGCCCGGCCACACGGCCGGGCTTCTCACTGCTGGCGTCCCCAACGGGATTCGAACCCGTGTTGCCGCCTTGAAAGGGCGGGGTCCTGACCTGGCTAGACGATGGGGACGATGTGTCCTCGTGTTCGCATCCCGCCCGCCGCTTCGGGTGGGCGCTCCACGCGCGACGCGGGCGCGGTCTGTCGTCGATGGTGGGCCGTGCTGGGGTCGAACCAGCGACGTCCTGCTTAAAAGGCAGGTGCTCTGCCAGCTGAGCTAACGGCCCGTTCTGCCGTGTCCCGCGGGTGCAACCTCTGCGTGCGGCCCACGAGCCGCCGCTACCGCCCGACCAGCACGCGCTGGAGCGCCGCGAGCCCCGCGCCCGGCTCCACCTTGTGGCCGATGCGGGCCAGCGCGCGCTCGAGCCCGCCGATGACCGTCGGCAGATCGCGCTCGCGGATGCCGCCCATGTGCCCGATGCGGATGGCCTTGCCCGAAAGCTGGTCCTGCCCCCCTGCGATCCGCACGCCGAACTCGTCGTCGAGCACGCGGACGACCTGGTTGCCGTCCACTCCGGGCGGGCACAGCGCGACCGTGAGCCCGTTCACCGGCTTGGCCGGCAGCACCCTGAACCCGAGCGCCTCGACGGCCGCGCGCACCGCCGCGCCCATCCGCGCGTGCCGCGCGTAGACATTCTCCCACCCCTCGGTGTCCATCATCTCGAGCGCCACATCCAGTCCGTACACGAGCGACACGGCCGTCGTGAACGGCGTCTGTCCCTTCTTCTGCAGCCGCTTCCACGTCATCGTGAAGTCGAAGTAGTACTTCGGGAGGTCCGACGACGACACGAGCGCCCACGCCCGCCCGTTGAGCGACACGAACGAGAGCCCGGGCGGCGTCATGAGCGCCTTCTGCGTCCCGGCCACGACGACGTCAATGCCCCACTCGTCCATTCTGATCTCGTGCACGCCCACGCTCGAGGTCGCGTCCACGACGAGCACGGCGTTGTGCCCCTTGAGGAGCTTCGACATCGCCTCGATGTCGTGCAGCGCGCCCGTCGAGGTCTCGCTGTGCACGACGAACACGGCCTTCGCGTCCGGGTGCTTCGCGGCGAGATCGGCAAGCGCGGCCGGCTCGATGCTCACCCCCCACTCCACCGCATGGTCCACGACGTCCACCCCGTACACCTTGCAGATGTCCACCCACCGCTGACCGAACTTCCCGTTGTTGAGGCAGATCGCCTTGTCGCCGCGCGAGAGCAGGTTCGCGACCGCGGCCTCCATCATGCCCGTGCCCGAACACGTGAAGATGAGCGTGTCGTTGTGGGTCTCGAGGAGCCGCCCCAGCTCGTCCTGCACGTGCCGGATCTTCTCCGAGAACTCCGGCGAGCGGTGGTGGAGGACCTGCTGCCCCACCGCGCCCAGCACCGCGCCGGGGACCTTCGTCGGGCCCGGCGTGTACAGCTTCGACTTCATGAGCGCCTCCGTTCCGCCTCCGCGGTCTTCCGGATCCACGACCAGACGGCGTCCGCTCCCTCGCCCGTGACCGCCGAGAAGAGCACCACGGGTGTCCCGGCGTCCGGCTCAAGGACGTCCGTGATCGTCCGAAGCGCCGCGGGGCGCCTGTCCCTCGAGAGCTTATCAGCCTTGGTCACCGCAAGCAACGCGGCGAGCCCGAAGTGCCGGATCCACTCGTGCATCTGCACGTCGTCCCGCGACGGCGGATGGCGCGCGTCCACGAGGTGCACGATCCCCGCGAGCTCCTTCCGCTCATGCAGGTACGACTCGATGAGCGCGTTCCACTTCGCCTTCACGCTCGTGGGCACGTTGGCGAACCCGTAGCCTGGAAGGTCCACGATCGCGAACCGTCCGTCGATCCCGTAGACGTTGATCTCGCGGGTCTTCCCCGGCGTGCGCGAGATGCGCGCGAGCCGCTTCCGGTCCGTGAGCCGGTTGAGAAGCGAGGACTTCCCCACGTTCGACCGGCCCGCGAGCGCGATCTCCGGCAGGCCCCCGCGCGGAAGCTGCCCAAGACTCACGGCGCCGACGATGAACTCCGCGCTCTTCACCCTCACACCGGACCTCCCTGCAAGAGAAAGGGCCCCGCGTCCGTCCGCGAGGCCCTCGTCCCTCCGCGCCCGTTCGGCAGTCTAGTGCGGGACCGGCGGCATGGGCGGGGCCTCGGGGAGCTGTTCGCTCACCTGTTCTTCCGGTTTCGAGGCCGTCCAGCCGTCGAACGCAAGGTCGAAGACCTGGTCGAGCCGGTCCACGAGCTTGATGCTCAGGTCCCGCTTGACCTCCTTCGGAAGCTCGGCCATGTCCTTCTCGTTCTTCGACGGGATGACGAGCGTTGTGAGACGAGCCCGGTGCGCCGCGACGGCCTTCTCGCTCAGACCACCGATCGGGAAGACCTTGCCGCCGAGCGTGATCTCGCCGGTCATCGCGACGTCGGGGCGCGTCGGGCGCTTGACGAGCGCGGAGACGAGCGCCGTCGCCATCGCCACGCCGGCCGACGGCCCGTCCTTCGGGATCGAGCCCTCCGGCACGTGCACGTGGATGTCGGTCGTCGCGAAGACCTCGTCGTCGATGCCGAGCTCGGCCGCGTGCGCCTTCGCGTACGAGAGCGCGGCCTTCGCCGACTCCTGCATGACCTCGCCGAGCTTGCCCG
>VGIX01000068.1 GCA_016867725.1 Candidatus Effluviviaceae Genus I sp. | reverse complement strand
CGACAGGCCCTTCTGCTCAAGGACCTTCGTGATCGCCGCCGTCAGCGTCGTCTTCCCGTGGTCCACGTGCCCGATCGTCCCCACGTTGATGTGAGGCTTCGTCCGCTCGAACTTCTGCTTCGCCATCTCCCGACTCCTTCGTCGTCGCTAGGCCCAGCCGAACCCCGCCACGATCTTCTCCTGCCTCTCCTGCGAGACGCCCGCGTAGTGCGAGAACTGCGTCGTGTAGAGCGCCCTGCCCTGCGTGAGCGACCGAAGCGCGGTCGCGTATCCGAACATCCGGCCGAGCGGCACCGTCGCGTCCACGACCTGCGCGTCGGCGCGCATCCTCGAGCCCTCGATCTTCCCGCCCCGCGCGTTGAGGTCGGCGATGACCTCGCCGACGTACTGCTCCGGCACGACGACCTCGACGCTCAGGATCGGCTCGAGCAGCACGGGGCGCGCCTTCATGACGGCGTCCCGGAGCGCGATCGAGCCCGCCGCGCGGAAGGCGATGTCGCTCGAGTCCACCTCGTGATAGCTCCCGCCGACGAGCGCGACCTTCATGTCGACGAGCTGATACCCGGAGAGAATGCCGTTCTCCATGGCGCTCTCGACGCCCGCGCGCACGGAAGGCACGAACTCCCGCGGCACGTCGCCGCCCTTGATCTCGTTCACGAACTCGAATCCGCCCTCGGCCAGGGGCTCGACGCGGAGCGTCACGTCGCCGTACTGGCCCCTGCCGCCGCTCTGGCGGATGTACTGGCCGCGGGCCTCGGCCGCCTGCGTGATCGTCTCTCGATAGGCCACCATCGGCTTGCCGACGTTGGCCTTCACGCCGAACTCCCGCAGCATGCGGTCGGTGAGGATCTCGAGATGAAGCTCGCCCATCCCCGAGATGATGGTCTGACCGGTGTCGGGGTGCGTCTTCGCAGTGAACGTCGGATCCTCCTCCGCAAGCCGCAGGAGCGTGTCGCTCAGCTTCTCGTCGTCCGCCTTGGTCTTCGGCTCGATCGCGACCGAGACGACCGGCTCGGGGAACTTCATCCGCTCGAGCACGATGGGCCGCTTCACGTCGCAGAGCGTGTCGCCCGTGCTCGTCTGCTTCGGCCCCACGACGGCGACGATCTCGCCCGCCATCGTCTCGATGAGATCCTCCTGCTTGTTCGCGTGCATGAGGAGGATCCGCCCGATGCGCTCCTTCTTTCCGGTCCTCGGGTTCAGGAGCTGCTCGCCCTTCTCGATCGTGCCCGAGTACACCCGGAGGTACGTGAGCCGCCCGACGTACGGGTCGGTGGCTATCTTGAACGCGAGCGCCGCCGCGGGCTTCGAGTCGTCCGCCTCGCGCAGCTCGGACTTGTGCGTGAACGGGTTCGTTCCCGCGACCGCCGGGATGTCCAGGGGCGACGGGAGGTAGCTCGTGACGCCGTCCAGAAGCCGCTGGACGCCGACGTTCCTGAGCGCCGAACCGCAGAACACGGGGACGATCCTGAGCGCGATGGTCGCCCTCCGGATCGCGCCGACGACCTCGTCGTTCGAGATCTCCTCGCCGTGAACGAACTTCTCCGCGACGGTCTCGTCCGCCTCGACGATCTGCTCGATCATGTGGTCGCGGCGGACCTCCGCCTCCGCGCGGAGCGCAGGCGGCACGTCGTCCTCGCGGACGACCGCCCCGAAGCTGTCCTCGTCGAAGCGCACCGCCTTCATGGCGACGAGATCCACAAGACCCTCGAAGGACTCGCCGATCCCGATCGGGAACTGCACGGGCACCGGGTTCGCGCGCAGGCGGTCCGTCATCATCGTCACGCAGTTCTCGAAGTCCGCGCCGACGCGGTCGAGCTTGTTGACGAACGCGAGCCGCGGGACCTTGTGCTCGTTCGCTTGGCGCCAGACGGTCTCGGACTGCGGCTCGACGCCTCCGACGCCGCAGAACACGGCGACGGCCCCGTCGAGCACCCTCAGCGACCGCTCCACCTCGACCGTGAAGTCCACGTGCCCCGGCGTGTCGATGATGTTGACCCTGTGGTCGAGCCAGTAGCAGGTGGTCGCGGCGGACGTGATCGTGATGCCGCGCTCGCGCTCCTGCGGCATCCAGTCCATCACCGCCGCGCCGTCGTGCACCTCGCCCATGCGGCGCACGCGCCCCGTGTAGAACAGGATGCGCTCCGTGAGAGTGGTCTTGCCGGCATCGATGTGCGCCATGATGCCTATGTTCCGCACCCTCTCGAGAGGGACTGCCCGCGCCATGAACCGCTCACTCGCTCCCGCGGCGACCCGCCGCCGCGACACCGTCGTCGGGAGAACCCGGACCCCGGCGTTCCCCTCCCCGTGCGCCCCGTATTCCGCCGTGCCGGTCAATGGTCCCCCGCCTCGGGCCGATTACCACTTGTAGTGCGCCAGGGCCTTGTTGGCCTCGGCCATCTTGTGCGTGTCGTCCCGCTTCTTCATCGCCGCGCCTTCCTTCTTGTACGCGGCGAGGATCTCCCCCGCGAGCTTCTCCGCCATCGAGTGCTCGGAGCGCTCCCGCGCGTAGCCGATGATCCACCGGAACGCGAGAGCCGTCCGCCGCTCCGGCCGCACCTCCACCGGCACCTGATAGGTGCTTCCCCCCACCCTCCTCGACTTCACCTCCAGCATCGGCCTCACGTTGCCCACGGCCCGCTCGAAGACCTGAAGCGGGTCTTCCTTGGTCCTGTCGGCCACGATGGTGAGCGCCGAGTAGAACGACTTCTCGGCCGTGCTCTTCTTCCCGCCCTTCATGAGGCAGTTCACGAAGTGCGTCGCGAGCTGGCTTCCGTACTTCGGATCCGGCTGCCTCTCCCGCTTTGCGATCTCGCGCCTTCTCGGCATGCTGCTCTCCTCTACTTCGGCCGCTTCGTCCCGTACTTCGAGCGCGACTTCTTCCGACCGTCCACGCCGGCTGAGTCCAGCGGGCCGCGGATGATGTGATAGCGAACGCCCGGCAGGTCCTTCACCCTCCCGCCGCGGATGAGCACGACCGAGTGCTCCTGCAGGTTGTGCCCCTCGCCGGGGATGTACGCCGTGACCGAGTCGCCCTTCATGAGCCTCACCCTGGCCACCTTGCGGAGCGCCGAGTTCGGCTTCTTGGGGGTCGTCGTGTACACCCTCGTGCAGATGCCGCGGCGCTGAGGATGGCCCTGAAGCGCACGAGCCGGCTTCTTCTTGATGCGCTCGACGCGTCCGCGCTTCACGAGCTGGTTGACTGTCGGCACACTGTCCTCCTCGCTGGTTGTGTCCGTCCGACGCCCGCGCCGCTCCCTCAGGAGGTCGCCGACGTCAGCGTGCTCTCGACGTCGGTCTCGGGCGCCTCGTCCGGGCGCTCGACGACCGTGGGCTCCGGCTCCTCGGGCCTGAGGACCGCGATGTCCTCGAACTCCTTCAGTCCGGTCCCGGCCGGGATCCTCCGCCCGATGATCACGTTCTCCTTGAGCCCCCGAAGCTGGTCGATGTCCCCCCTGGTCGCCGCCATCATGAGCACGCGCGTGGTCTCCTGGAACGACGCGGCCGAGATGAAGCTGTCGGTCGTCAGCGCCGCCTTCGTGATGCCCAGGAGCCGCGCCTCGTGCGTGGCGGGATGGAGCTTCTTCGACGGGTCCTCGATGGCCTTGTTCTCCTCGGCGATGCGCCGGTTCTCGCGCTCGAACTCGGCGCGCGACACGACGTCGCCCTCGAGGAACCTCGTGTCGCCCGGGTCGACGACCAGCACGCGCTGGAGCATCTGCCGGACGATCATCTCGATGTGCTTGTCGTTGATCTTCACGCCCTGCAGTCGGTAGACTTCCTGGATCTCGTTCAGGAGGTACTCCTGGACCGCCTTCTCGCCGCGGATCCCGAGGATGTCGTGCGGGTTGATCGGCCCCTCGGACAGGCGGTCGCCGGCCTTCACCGACTCCCCGTCGTGCACGCGCAGGTGGATGCCGTGCGGCAGGCGGTAGACCTTCTCCACACCGTCGCCGGCGACCACGACCTCGCGCATGCCCTTCTTCACGTCGCCGAACCGCACGATGCCGTCGATCTCGCTGATCGTCGCCGGGTTCTTGGGCGGCCTCGCCTCGAAGAGCTCCTCGACGCGCGGGAGGCCTCCCGTGATGTCCCGGGTCTTGCCGAACTCGCGCTGGATCTTCGCGAGCACCGTGCCCGGCTGGATCGCGTCGCCGTCCTGCACCAGGATGCGCGCGCCGGTGGGCAGAATGTAGTCGCCCGTGGACCTGCCCGACTTCGACTCGACGACGATGGACGGGTGCAGCTCCTTCTCCGGGTCCTCGACGATCACGCGCTCGCGGTGACCGGTCGTCTCGTCCGCGAAGCGCTCCATCGTGCGCCCCTCGACGATCTGCTCGAACCGCACCGTGCCGCCGGACCGCGCGATGATCGGGTCGTTGTAGGGGTCCCACTCGAAGAGCGTCTGCTCCTCCTCGACGTGCTGGCCCTCCTGCACGCGCAGGATCGCGCCGTACGGGATGTTGTAGGTCCTCGTCCGCCCGTCGTCACCCAGCTTCATCAGTCTGGCGTTGCGGCCGATGACGATCTGGTTCCCGTCCGCGTCCGTGCGCAGCGACGCGGCCTTGTCGAAGTCGAACTTGATCGTCCCCGGCGCGATCGCCTCGCGCTTCGAGACCTCCGCGATGCGCCCGGCCGTGCCGCCGATGTGGAACGTCCGAAGCGTGAGCTGCGTTCCCGGCTCTCCGATGGACTGCGCCGCCACGACGCCGACGACCTCGCCGATCTCCACGATGCGGCCCGTCGCGAGGTTGCGGCCGTAGCAGAGCGCGCACACGCCGCGCGCGGACTCGCACGTGAGAACGGACCGGATCGTCACTTCCTCGATGTTCATGTTGCGGAGCTTGTCGGCGGCCTCCTCGTCGATGAGCTCGTTGCGACCGAGGATGACCTCC
>VGIX01000067.1 GCA_016867725.1 Candidatus Effluviviaceae Genus I sp. | reverse complement strand
TGATGCAGTACCGGAGCCCCGTCGGCGCGGGACCGTCGTCGAAGACGTGCCCGAGGTGCGAGTCGGCGCCGGCCGAGCGCACCTCGGTCCTCTCCGCGCGCAGCGTGCGGTCGGGCCGCGTCACGACGGCACCCGGGGTAAGCGGCCGCGTGAAGCTCGGCCAACCGCAGCCCGAGTCGAACTTGTCGAGCGAGGTGAACAGGGGCTCGCCCGACACGACGTCCACGTAGATGCCGGGGCGCTCCTCGTCCCAGTGCTCGTTCCGGAACGGGGGCTCCGTCGCGTTCTCCTGCGTCACCGCGTACTGCAGCGGCGAAAGCGCGGCGCGGAGTTCCTCGTCCGTCGGCTTCGTGAACGCCGGCGCCGAGCCTGCATCCCCGTGCCGTCCGTCCGCCGCCCCCGCGAGGTGCTCGGCGAACCGGCTTCTCACCTTGGCGATCTTCGGGTCGATGACCGCCCTGCAGTACGGCTGGTCCGGGTTCTGCCGGTAGTAGTCGCGGTGATGGCCCTCCGCCGCGTAGAAGGTGGTGAGAGGCTCGATCTCCGTCACGACCGGGTCGCTCCAGCGCCCAGACGCCTCCGCCTCGCGCCTCGAGCGCTCGGCCGTCTCTCGCTGCTCCGCGCTGTGGTAGAAGATGACCGAACGGTACTGCGTGCCGACGTCCGCCCCCTGGCGGTTCAGCGTCGTCGGGTCGTGCGTCGCCCAGAAGACGTCGAGGAGCTCGGCGTACGAGATCACGGCCGGATCGAATGTGATCTGCGCCACCTCGGCGTGGCCCGTCCGTCCCGAGCACACCTGCTCATAGGTCGGATCAACGACGCGGCCACCTGCGTAGCCGGGAACGACGTCCTCGACACCTCTCAGTTCCCGGAACACCGCCTCGACGCACCAGAAGCACCCCGCTCCGAACGTCGCGATCTCATGCTCCGTCGGCATGTCCCCTCCGTCGTCCGCGCGCGCGAGCCGAGCCGCGAGGAAGTCGTCCTTCGACATCCCCGGCCAGATGCGCCAGATGCACGCCGGGCCACCCGGGATCAGACGGACGTGCCACTGAAGCGCGGCCGACCCGCCCAGCCCCATCATGAGCCGGAACGCCGTCTCCTGGTCCACGACGAGGTCGGCGCAGCGGTCCTCGGGCGGCGTGATGCCCCGAAGCAGAAGGTCCTGCCCGCAGCACGGGTTGGTCGACGTCGCCCACTTCGGGTTCTGCGTCGCGCAGCCGAGGGCGAGCGCGAGGGCGACCACCCAGAACCCGGCCGCGAGCCTCTTCGCACGCATGCGACACCTCACGTCACGCCGCGAGCGTCACTCCGCTCCCCGGGCCGCTACTCCGTCCCCCGCCGCATCACGACCCGCGCCCGCGAGGGCCGCGCCGCGACACGGAACCCCGCGCGCTCGTACTGCGCCGGCACGCCCATGAAGCTCGAGATGTCGGGGAGCGCCCTGCCCCGCGGCGCCGTCGGGTAGGCCTCGACCATCCGCGCGCCGCGCTGCTCAGCGAGCTCGGCCGCCGCGCGGATGAGCGCCACGGCGAGCCCGCGCCCGCGGTGCGACCTCGCCACGAACAGACAGACGATGGACCACACGGGCGTGTCGTCCAGCCGCCGGAGCACGCGCGACCGCTCGAGCGAGGCGAATCGCTCGCGCGGCGCGACCGAGCACCAGCCGACCGGCGTCCGCCCCTCGTAGACCATGACCCCAGGCACTTCGCCCGAGTCCACGATCCGCTTCATCGCGCGCCGGTTGCGCTCCCCGTGGTTCGCCCCGAACTCGGCGCGCGTCTGCCGCCACCACATGCACCAGCACCCGCCGCAGGCGCCGCTCTTCCCGAACAGGAGCTCGAAGTCACGCCAGCGCGCGGGCGTGAGAGGCCGGAACGTCAGCTTCCCCGGCGTTCTGTCGCCCGCGTCCCGCGCGCGCTCCGCCCGCTGTCCCGCGCCCATCGTCATCGCTTGACGATCAGGAAGACCAGCGCGACCACGACGGCCACGACAGCCCCGCTCGCGAGCGCGAGAAGGCTCCCACCCTGGATGCGCCCGCGCGACACGACGAGCGCGACCGCGAGCGCCACGGCGCTCACGACAAGCATGGCCAGGGCGCTGTTCGCGGCTGTGACGATGAGGAGGATGCACACGGCGATCGCCGACACGAGGTCCATGGGACTACGTTCTGCCATGACGCCTCTCCCGCGCCCAGCGGCGCCGCTACTCCTCGTGGTCCGTCGTGCTGAACGAGTAGGACGCGACAACGTTGTTCCTGTCGAAGCGGACGACGAGGTCGGTCGTGCTCCGCTCCCCGAACAGCCTGTACTTGTACTTCCCGTACGTCCACGTCCGCTGGCCGTCCTCGACGCCGGTCCTCCATGGAGCGCCGAACATGGACCGGATCTCCGCCTGCGTCGTCTTCCCGATCTGGATCTGCGAGACCGGGGACACGGGGAAGTCCCGGCCGACCGACGCGCACGAGCTCAGAAGCGCCGCGAGCGCGAGAAGGACCAGCGCGCGGCACGACACCGCTGCACAGCGAGCCATGCCATCCCTCCGTCCACCTGTGTTCTCACCCGAGCGCCGGTGTCACGGACACCACTCGGCGCCGTACGCGAGGCCGTGGTGGCCGCGCCAGCACCGGTACGCGCGCAACGCTCGCTCGACCCTCCACGCGCCGCCGGCCGTCCGCGCCAGGTGCAGCTCGTCCCAGATCGCGCGGACGGAGTCGTCGAGGAGGCCCTCGCGAACCACCGTCACCGTCGAGCCAGCCGCCGCTTCGGCGGCGCTGTCGACCTTGACCACGGAGACGACGCGCGCCTCGAGCCCGTCCGTGGCGCCCACGTGCTCGAGCGCGATCAGGAACGCGTCCCGGACCCAGGCCTCGCCGCGAAGTGCGGCCGCGTCGATCAGCTCATTGAGCGCGCTCACGTCCACGTCGTGAGAGGACAGCACCGGCACGTCGAACTGGGTCCTCCCGTCGCCCCCGGTCTCGAGCACGCTCGGCGCGAGGACGCAGCCGGACTTCACCAGGACGTCCCCGATCTCGAGGAACGCCTCCTCCCCCTTCGTCCAGAACGTGCGTTCGCCGTCGCTGTACCGGACGCCCGAAGCCGCGATGGTCTGCGGCAGCAGGAACGGCCCGCCGTCGAGGTAGAGCACGACGGCCTCCCACCGCCCGACCGGCTCCACGCGCAGCGTGTCGCACCCGCAGACGTAGAGCGCTCCCGAGGCCGGCGTCACGCAGAGCGCGACCGCCGCCGCGCATGCGGCGAGCGCTGCCGAGCGCCTGCTCATGGCGTGTCCCTCCGCTCGCCTCAGAAGTAGAACCTCGCCCCGATGCCTCCGCTCACGGAGAACTCGGTCTCGGGGACAAGGTCCACGACGGGCGCGATCTCGAGGAAGAAGTCGAACCGGCGATCCGCCGTCAGGTAGTCCAGTCCGATGGGCACCCGGATGCCGACGCGCGACCTCTCGCTCTCGCGGAACAGCACGCGCCCCCCGACGCCGACGTAGAACGGGAGCGCGCCCGGGAAGTCGATCTCGATGTCGTACCGGTGCCAGAGATAGTCGGCGTGCGCGTAGATCCACCCGCTCTCGTCGAGCGACCAGCCGACCGCTCCGTCGAACGCCGTCCGACTCCCCGACCAGACCTTGACGCTCACGCCCGTCGGCTCCCCGGCGATCAGGCCGAGCCCCACGTCGCCGGCGAACGCGCACGCCGTCAGCGCGAGCGTCGCGACAACCGCAAAGACCGGGGGTTTCCACACGGCGGCCTCCCTTCGCTCAGGCGCGCTCACCGAACGCGACTCCGGACCACGGCCTCCAGGACCGTGACGGCCGCGCTGAACCTGTCCTCGAACGTCTTGCCCGCCGCGTCGCGCGCGCCCGCGAGCGTGCAGGCGAGCCGCGCTTCCCGCTCGGCGTCGCCCGGGGCCCCCGCGTGTCCGTTCTCGGACACCTTGTACTCCCCGACGTCGGCAACCAGCCGCGCGAGGAGCCCCTCGACCGGCACGAGCGCGTCGCACGTCTCGCGGCCCCACAGGACGCTCCCCTCGAACATGGAGCCCTTGAGCCTGACGAGCGCGTCCTGCATGAGCCGGAGCTGCGGCTCGAGCACGCCCTCGGCGAGGGACCTGCGACCGTGCCGCTCGGAGAGCGACGCCGCGAGCGAGGGGACGGTGAGCGAGCCGAAGTCGGACACGAGTCGCTGGAGCGCGTACGCCTCGGACAGGATCGTCCTCGCAACCCTGAGCTCCTCGACCGCCTTCACGTGGGCTCGCCAGCCCCTGAAGACGACGAGCGCCGCGAGCGCGGCCACCAGGACCGCGAGCGTGACGATCAGCTGCCAGCTCGTCGCTGTCACCTCCCCGTGTCACCTGCCGCGCGCTTCGTTCCGGACACTCCCTCGTCCTCGTATGCTCTCAGAGCCTCGTCGCTGAAGCAAGCGAACACAACGCGCGTCGCGTCACCGCCCCCCAGGCCGGCCCCACCGCATGGATGACGAACCGCGCCGGCAGCCTGAACCCCGGCGCAATCCTCGCCTCGCCGATGGGGCACGGCGCCAGGCGTCTGCACGCCCACCGCCCGCTCCGGGCCGGCCGCCCGATGGACCGCCCCGCAGACGCCCCCGCCCGGCAGAAGGTCGCTGTTCCCGGCGTTCACGAGGGCGTCGAGGGCGGGCGTCGTGGTGTCCGCCAAGCGGGCGGTCATGCGCACTCCCTGTCACCGCAGCCGGTCCACCGGCTACGCGCCAGCGCCGTCCGCCGGGGCGCGGCGCTCGACCTCCGTGACCTCCCATCGCTCGTCGATCCACAGCCCGAGGACGGTCGCCGCCGGGAAGGCGCGCGCGACCTCCTCGACAGCAACGGCGAGCTCGCGTCGCTGCTGCTCGTCGGGCACTTGGTTCGCCGCGCAGTCGGCGTGCGCGACGACGGCGACCGCGCGCG
>VGIX01000066.1 GCA_016867725.1 Candidatus Effluviviaceae Genus I sp. | reverse complement strand
AGTTCCCCGCGACGGCCGGCAGCATCTGGAAGCTCGACGCGTACGCGATGACGACATGCGTCGAGTCGCCCATTCAGCCCGGGAACGGCAACATGGTGATCGCGCGACTCATCTTCAAGAACGCGGCAGGAGCGGAGGTCGGCGCGGCGGACGCGATCATCCTGGACCAGACCGCGTCGCTCGGCACGTGGACCAAGCACACCCTCATGAGCAACGCTCCGGCCGGCACGGACTCGGTTGCGGCATACATCCTCTTCGTCCAGCCGACGCCGACTGCGCAGGGAGCGGCCTGGGTCGACGACATCTCGCTGTACGACGTGAGCACCGTGGGCGTTCCTGATGGGGAGCTGGTCGGCGCGTCGCTGCACCAGAACGTCCCGAACCCGTTCAACCCCGCGACGCGGATCGCGTTCGACCTCCCGAGGCCGGGCCAGGTCGAGGTGGTCATCTACAACCTCGCGGGCCGCGAAGTCAGAGCGATCTTCAGTGGCGAGCTCCCTGCCGGAGCGCACTCCGTCACGTGGGACGGGCGGACGAGCGACGGCAGCGTGGCGGCGTCCGGCACCTACTGGTACCAGCTCAGGACGCCGGACGGCAGGACGTCGAGGAGCATGGTGCTTCTGAAGTAGCCGCGCGGCGTCCGGAGAGCGTCGGGAATGGGAAGTCACCGGAAGCGGAGTCCCCTGAGGCTCGTTCCGCCCGCGGCCCAGGCGCGCGAGGCCCGGTCCGTCGCGAAGACGGCGGCCGACGCCGGCGCCGAGTCCGTCGCCGGCACGCCCGTCGGCGGACTGGTGCGGTTCGAGGGAGAGGACTACTACCGGATCTCGTCGTACCATCTGATGCCCCCGTTCCTGATGACCCTCGCGACCGACACCGACCTCTGGATGTTCGTGACGTCGGGCGGTGGTCTGACGGCGGGTCGCGGTGACCCCGACGGGAGCATCTTCCCGTACGAGACCGTCGACAGGCTGCACGACGGCCACCACCACACGGGCCCGATCACGCTCATCCGGGTTCTCCGAACCGGGGAGTCCGCGGTCCTGTGGGAGCCGTTCTCGTCCATCTGCACCGACCGGTCGGCCGTCGACCGCAACCTGTACAAGAGCGCCACGGGACATCGGCTGGTCTTCGAGGAGACCGAGCGGAGCCTGGGTCTCGTGTTTCGCTACCGCTGGGCCGCGTGCGACGAGTTCGGGTGGGTGAGAACGGTCACCCTGGAGAACCGGGGCGCCTCGCCGGTCACCGTGGAGCTTCTCGACGGCCTTCGCAACGTCCTGCCGCACGGAGTGTCGCAGGCGCTCTCGCAGGGCGCCGGCAATCTCGCGGATGCATACAAGACCTCGGAGGTCGACGCCGCTGCGGGGCTCGCGGTGTTCTCGCTGACCGCGGGCATCAGCGACCGGCCGGAGGCCGCGGAGGTACTGCGGGCCAACGTGGCCTGGTGCGCGGGGCTCAGGGACGGCGAGGTCCACCTCTCGAGCGAGGCGATCGACGCGTTCAGGGAGGGACGTCCTCACCGGGACGAGACGCCCCTCACCGGACGCCGAGGGAACTACCTCGTGGCGGCGTCGCTCGAGCTGGGGCCGGCCGAGTACGCGCAGTGGCACGTCGCCGTGGATGCCGGGCGCAGCCAGTCGCAGATCGTCGACCTGCGCGCGCGCATCGTCGAGGGACGAGACCTCGAGTGGGACGTCGAGAGCGGACTGACACGCGCCGGCGAGAACATCAGGAGGATCGTCGGAAGCGCAGACGGCATTCAGCTGTCGGGGCGCGCGGAGGCGGCCGCGCACCACTTCGCCAACGTCCTCTACAACAGCATGCGCGGGGGCGTCTTCGCCGACAACCACAGCGTCGAATCGGCCGACCTCGCGGACTTCGTCCGCGTGAGAAACCGCCCTGCCGCCGAGAGGCGGAAGGTCTTCCTGGAACGACTGCCCCGGTCGCTGGGCGTCGGCGAGCTGCTGCGGACGGCGAGGGAGACGGGCGACGCGGACCTCACGCGGCTCTGCCACGAGTACCTGCCGATCTACTTCGGAAGACGGCACGGAGACCCGAGCCGTCCGTGGAACCGCTTCACCATCCGCGTGCGGAACAGCGACGGGACGCGCGCGCTCCACTACGAAGGCAACTGGCGGGACATCTTCCAGAACTGGGAGGCGCTGTGCGTCTCCTTCCCGGGCTTCATCCCTAACGTCGTCGCCAAGTTCGTGAACGCCTCCACCGTCGACGGCTTCAACCCGTACCGCGTGACGCGCGACGGCGTCGAGTGGGAGACGCCGGACCCACGCGACCCCTGGAGCCACATCGGCTACTGGGGCGACCACCAGATCGTCTATCTGCTCAAGCTGCTGGAGTCGATGGAGCGCTCCCTGCCGGGTGAACTGGAGGACCTGCTCGGCAGGGACGTCTTCAGCTACGCCAACGTGCCCTACCGCATCAGGCCGTACGAGGACATCCTCAGGACACCGTCGTGCACGATCGAGTACGACGCCGCCCTGGACGCGGCGATCGCCGCGCGCGTGTCGGAGATCGGCACGGACGGGAGACTCGTGCCCGGCCCGGGAGGCGGCGTCTGCCACGTCAACCTGCTGGAGAAGCTCCTCGTTCCGCTCCTCTCGAAGCTCTCCAACCTGGTCCCCGACGGCGGCATCTGGCTCAACACGCAGAGGCCGGAGTGGAACGACGCCAACAACGCGCTCGTGGGCAGCGGCGTCTCCGTCGTGACGCTCTGCTACCTGAGGCGTTACGCCGCCTTCCTGGAGAGGAGCCTGTCGAACGCGGCCGGTGAGGAACTGCCGGTGTCCAAAGAGGTCGTCGCCTGGCTCCGCCGCGTGCTGTCGGCTCTGGAGCGCGCCGAGCGGCTTCTTGCGACCGCGGCCCTGGGCGACCGCGACCGCAAGAGCGTCATGGACGAGCTGGGTCTGGCGTTCTCTGACTACAGGAAGGGCGTGTACTCCCGCGGCTTCACCGGCAGGGAGAGGCTCTCGGTCAGCGACGTCATCGGTCTCTGCAGGACCGCGACGGGCGTCATCGATCACGGTATCAGGGCGAACCGCCGGAGCGACGGTCTCTACAACTCGTACGTGCTCCTCGAGCTCTCCGGCGACGGCACGGAGGCGGCGGTCCGCCCCCTGCCGGAGATGCTGGAGGGACAGGTGGCCGCTCTCAGCTCCGGTCTTCCGGATCCCAGGGAGACCGCGGAGGTGCTGAGCCGCCTCTTCTCATCGGCCCTGTACAGGGAGGACCAGAGGAGCTTCCTGCTCTATCCCGACAGGCGGCTGCCGTCGTTCCTCGAGCGGAACGTCGTGCCCCGTGAGCGCGCGCTCGCCGTGCCTCTCCTCAGGGACCTCCTCGAGGCAGCGGAGAGGTCGGTCGTCGAGAGGGACGCATCGGGCGTCATCAGGTTCCATCCCGACTTCAGGAACGCGGGAGATCTGGAGCGCGCGCTGGACCGGCTGGGAGATCGTCCGGGCCGCGTCGAGGACGTCGCCCGCGACCGCGGAGCGGTGACGCGGCTCTTCGAGGACGTCTTCAGGCACCGCGAGTACACGGGCCGGTCCTCCGTGATGTACCTGTACGAGGGGCTGGGCTGCGTGTACTGGCACATGGTGGCGAAGCTCCTCGTCGCGGCCCAGGAGGTCGCGCTGCGAGCGGCCGACGACGCGACTCCGAAGGGCCTCACGGACGACCTCGCCGTGCTGTACCGGAGGATCCGTTCAGGTCTCGGCTTCGAGAAGACGCCGGACGAGTTCGGCGCGTTTCCGACGGACCCCTACTCGCACACGCCGCGGCACGGCGGCGCGAAGCAGCCCGGGATGACGGGACAGGTGAAGGAGGAGATCCTGACGCGGTTCGGGGAGCTGGGAGTGCGCGTCGACCGGGGCATCGTCGGGTTCCGCCCGGTGCTTCTCGAGTCCTGCGAGTTCCTCCGGGAGCCGACCCTGTTCTCGTACTTCGACGTCCACGGGAACTCCGCGTCGCTGGACGTCGACGCGGGAGCGATGGCGTTCACCTTCTGTCAGGTCCCGGTCGTCTACACGGCCGTGGAGGGGGACGCCTGGGTGCGCGTCATGCTCGACGACGGCTCCGAGACGCTCATCGAGGGTGATCGGTTGGGGCCGGAACTGAGCGGCGAACTCCTCGGGCGCACTGGCCGGATCGCGAAGGTCAGCGTGGGAGTGCCGCAGAGGTCACTTCAGTAGGACCAGTCGCCTGGTCTCGACAGCATCACCGGCGCTCAGCCTGCAGAAGTACACCCCCGACGCCACAGGCGTCCCGCGCTCGTCGAGTCCGTCCCACGTCGCCTCGTGGACACCCGCCGACACGAAGCCGCTCACGAGAGTCCGGACCCTGCGGCCGCCCGGAGCGAACACCGCGAGTTCGGCCATGCCGCCCGCGCTCAGCGAGTAGCCGATGGTCGTTGAGGGATTGAACGGATTCGGTCGCGCCGGGAAGAGGCGCGCCGCGCGCTCGACCTGACCTGCGTCGGATGGCTGCTCCGGCACTCCCGTGGGATCCACAGGGAAGAAGTTGAAGGTGCCCAGCACGACCTCCTGGTTCGCGGCCGGGTCGCCGCAGCACCGCCACAGGTTGACGTGCACGCGCGGTATCTCGGGCCTGGGGACGTGGCGGCCCGTGTAGGTCCACGCGTGGATCATGTTCCCGGGAGCCTCGTCGAACGGGCCCCCTCGCCAGCTCCTGCACTCGACCCGGTCGTGGAGCCAGCGGAACGCGTGGCTCGAGACCTCGCCCTCCGCGAACGTCGCTGTGAACCGGCTGAGGTTGCCGCTCCAATCGTAGGGCTGGGCGACGAACTGCGCGTTCGGGCCGGACGACTGACCCCACCTGCTGAACTCGATGTCGAACTCGTTGTAGGGGTTCCACCAGAGGTAGCCGTCGTTGTAGCACGGTCCGTACTGCCAGATGAACATGCCCAGCACGGCGGTTGGGTCCAGGAGGTCGATTCGCCCGACGGTCGTGAAGATGTAGTCGCCGTAGCCCAGCGTCTCGGCGAGGGCTATCTCGGTGCTGTACCAGGTGCCGCCGACCTTGCGGATGGTCATGTGGAGTCTGTCGTTGGCGTCCACCCAGACGCTGCTCTGCGAGTCGGAGAACGAGTTGGGCCCGGGACCGTAGTAGCCAGGCCCCTTGACGCGCCAGGAGCGTCCCGAGAACTGGATCGTGCGTCCTCCGGGGAAGTCGTTCCACTGCATGTCCTCGATCGTCGGGTAGCTCTGGCTCAGGACGGTCGTCTGGTCGTAGTAGACGATGGGACGCGGATCGCTCGGGCCCTGAAGAACGCCGAAGAGGGCGCGCATGGCAACGGTCCCGGACGGGGCCGGGTTGCTGAGCACGGAGAAGCTCCTGTACTCGTTGGTCGGTGTCGCCGGGAGCGCCACGTCGTGCGACTCGTAGCTGATCATGCCGCTTGAGCCGTGCCACTCGACGTTCACGATGGCGCGGGAGCTTCCGCTGAGAGGGCTGGCGGTCGAGTGCGCCACCGTGCCGGTGACCCTCCAGCGCTCGCCCGGAGCGCAGTCCTGCTGCTGCCAGAACGCCGACACGTCCCAGCCGCCAAGGTTGGGCCCGGAGACGCGCGCCGCTGTGGAGCCGTGCGTGGCGAAAGTGACGGAGCCGACCGTGCCGAACTGCTCCCAGCCGCCGAAGACGCGCCCGCCTGAGCCGGGGATCTCGAAGCTCGGGTTCGCCAGGATGCACTGAGCCTGAGCCGGTGCAGGCCGAACCAGGCAGAGGAGCACCAGCAGCCCGAGGCCCCTTTGCAGGCCGCGCAGAGTCATCAGAAGTCCCTCCCTCGACGGAGAAGCCGCGAGCGCACCGGAAGTTAGTTCGGCTATCGAACATAGTATGCCACGGTTGTCGCGCCATGTCAAGCGCATGGGGCTCACCGGCCGTCGCACGACTCCCGCGCTTGGGGTGTCCCGAGGCGAGGCGGCGACGTCGTCGAGTACTACGTGGCGGCCGCCGACTCCGGCGGCCGGGCGGAGACGCTCCCGCGCACGGCGCCGCAGGGCT
>VGIX01000065.1 GCA_016867725.1 Candidatus Effluviviaceae Genus I sp. | reverse complement strand
ACGACACGAAGATCGACATCTACAAGCGGATCAGGGACGCGGCGAGCGAAGCGGTCCTGGACGGCCTCGCGGAGGAGCTCGGCGACCGGTTCGGCGCGCCGCCGGAGCACGTGGGTTCGCTCCTGGACGTCCAGGCCGTGCGGGTGCTGGGGAAGGCGGCGGGCGTGCGCGAGGTGTCGTACGCCGGCGGCGCCGTCGAGGCGGCGTTCGCCGCAGGGAGGGAGCCGACGCCCGGCGTTCTCAGGCGGGTGCTGGCGGCGTGCGACGTGCCGCTCGAGTTCGACGCGCGGGTGGGCCTTACGGTGCGGTTCCCGGCCCCCAAGGACCGCCCGGACGCCCTGCGCGCGGCTAGAAAGGTGTTGAGGCACTTCGTCGCCTGTGGTAGGTTGCCGCATGGTGAGAAGGGCCCCAGACGGGGCTCTCGGGTTTACTGAATCAGCGTCAAAGGCATCGGACCATCTGCCGCGCCGCGGTGCGCGGGTGCGAAAGGAGCGGGAGGAGCATGAGGAGGTTCATGGCGCTGGCCCTGGTCGTCGTGGTCGCGGCCGCCGTCGTGTGCGGCTGCGCGAAGAGCACGAGCGACAAGGTCGTGGTGCGGATCACGGACAACGAAGGCAAGATCCCGCCGCGGACGGTCACGGCCGGGTATGTGAACGAACGGCTTGACAAGATGATCGTGCCCTACATCCCGGACATCCCCGGCGACGAGGGCAGGAGGAGGATCATCGAGGACGTCATCCGCAAGGAACTGCTCGTCATCCAGGCGCTCCGCCTCGGGCTCGACACGCACGAGTATCAGGCGGGCGCGCGGGAGTTCCACTCGCAGCAGAAGGCGGAGATGATGCTCCGCGCGGACGTCATCGAGAAGCCGAGCACGCTCAGCCAGAAGGACATCGAGGACTACTACACCGTCCGTGAGATGACGTTCCAGCTCCTGGAGATCGCCACGGAGACCAAAGAGGAGGCGGAGGCGGCGTACAAGCGCGTCACCGAAGGCGGAGAGGACTTCGCCCGCGTGGCCCAGGAGATCTCCGTCCTGCCGAGCGGCAAGGAGGGCGGCAGGATGCCCATCCTGGAGTGGAAGAACTACCACCCGCTGGTCAGGGTCGCCATCCAGCACCTCAACAACGGCGACGTCTCGCAGCCCGTCAACATGGGCAACTGGCAGGTCTTCAAGGTCCTCTCGCGCAAGGACCCGGCGTACCGGACCCCGCTCGAGGGGCAGCATCTCGCCGGTGTCACGCAGGAGGCGCAGGCGTTCGCCAGGGGACTCAAGGAGCACGAGGTCAACATGGCCTGGATGGCGGCCGCGGACGTCCAGTTCGACGAGGACGTCCTGGCGCTCGCCTCCACGCGAACGGACGAGACGGTGGCGAAGCAGATCCCCGACATGGGGAAGCCCGCCGACGTCGAGACCAGAATGGCGCGCGCGGCCGCCCACGTCGTCCCCGAGCTCCCGGACGAGGAGAAGGGCAAGGTCCTGTTCACCTACAAGATCGGCGGCAAGAAGAAGACCGTGACCCTCGGCGACTATCAGGAGATCCTCAAGGGCACGGAGGGCATGGAGACCCCGAAGGGCGACGGCCCCCAGGGCATCGAGCGCCTCCTTCGCAACAGGGTCCACGCCGAGATCATCGCGTACGAGATCGACAAGCGGGGCTACCGGAACACCCGTGAGTTCAAGGACTACCTCGCCGAGCGGGCCGAGGAGCTCATGGTGAAGCTGCTGTACGAGGCGGACGTCATCAACAAGGTGAGCGAGCCGACGCCCATCGAGGTTCGCGAGTACTACGAGACCCATCGCGCGGACTACGCGCAGCCCCCCAGCGCGGACGTGCAGCACGTCATCGTCCCGACCGAGGAGATCGCGAACGCGGTCAGGCAGCAGCTCCTGGCGGGCCAGACCACATTCGAGAAGGCCCTTGATCTGCACGCGACGAGCAGCTGGCTGAAGAACAACAAGGGCATCGTGACCGACTACTACCAGGGCGAGCAGAGGTTCCCGTACCTCCAGGAGCCGACGTTCAGACTGAGGCCCGGCGAGATCAGCGAGCCGATCGCCGCGCCCGGCGGGTTCGCGATCGTGAAGGTGCTCAAGCGGAACCCCGAGCGGTTCCTCACGCTGGAAGAGGCCGGCCCGAGGGCGGCGCAGAGCCTCGTCGGGGAGCGGCGGGAGGCGCGGCTGAACCAGCTTCTGGACGAGATCAGGGCGACGGTCACGATCGAGACCATCGACGGGAACCTGCAGTACGTGCGCGACACGGCGGAGGTTCTCAAGGAGAAGAAGGCGGCGGCCGGCCTTGCCGCTCCGAGCCGAGGCGGGCAGTAGGCGGCGGAAGCCGGTTCGGAGGACGATGGGCTCCGTGCGGACGAACCTCCGGGTCGCCGCGGCCGTTGCCGTGCTGCTCGCGGCGGCGGCGTGCGGGCGGCAGCACGACCGCGACGTTCTCGCCCGCGTGGGCGGCTCCTCGCTCACGGTCGGCGAGTTCTACGCGTCGGTGCCGGAACACCTCAGCGCCGTCATGACGCTCGACGACCAGGAGGAGGCGCTCAAGCGCTGGGTCAAGACGGAGCTGTTCTACCAGGAGGGACTGCGGCGGGGACTGGGCAAGTCCGAGGAGACGCGGCGTCGCCTTCGCGAGCTGGAGCGCGAGATCGTGGCGGAGGCGTGCATCCAGCTCATCATGGGCGACGTGCCCGATGTCACCGAGGAAGACGCGCGGGCCTACTTTGAGGCGCACCGGTCGGAGTACGGGCTCCAGGTGCGCCTCGCGCACATCCTCGTGCGCAGCCGGCAGGAGGCCGAGCTGGTCCTCCGGCAGCTGAGCGCCGGCACGCCGTTCGGCACGGCCGCCGGCCAGTTCTCCATCGACCAGACGGCGCGCATCGGCGGCGACCTCGGGTACATGGGCCGGGGCGACATGATCTACGAACTGGAGGAGGTCGCCTTCGAGCTCGGCGTGGGCAAGGTGAGCGGCGTCATCCCCTCCAGTTACGGATACCACATCGTCAAGGTCCTCGATCGGCAGCCGGGCGCAGGGCAGCCCACCTTCGAGTCCAGGCGCGCCACGGTCCTGAACTTCCTGACGTCGCAGCGACGGCGGCAGGTGTTCGACCGCTGGCTGGGTGAGCTCCAGGGACGGAGCACCGTCGTCGTGGATACGGCGAACCTCCGGCGCGCGGCGCAGAGCCGCGCACGGGGCGAGGAGCCGGGCGGCATCCTCGGCATCGGGGCACCGCAGGACACGGCGGCGACGGAAACGCAGTAGCTCAAGCGGGTCGCGGGGCCTCGCGCGTGACGGGTCCGGCGCGCCGCGGACGGGGGAATCCCCATGCAGTGGCATCGCGTACGGATGGCCGCCTTGCTGGCCGGCGTCGCCGCCCTTGTCTGGGCGGGCGTGGCGCGCGCGGAGCGCGAGCTCGTTGACGGCATCGCGGCCGTCGTCGGTGACCGCGTCATCCTCGAGAGCGAGGTTGACCAGGAGATGTACCTGTACCAGGTCCGAGCCGGCGCCGAGACCCCGCCCGAGCAGGCGCAGGCGGTCCGCATGCAACTGCTCCACGAGATGGTTGATGAGCTGCTGCTCGTCGCGAGAGCCATGCGGGACACGATCGTGGTCGAGGGGTGGGAGCTGGACGAGGAGATCGAGCGGCGGCTCGCGGACGTCAAGGCGAGGCAGGGCTCCGAGGCGGCGTTCCAGGCCGCCCTCGCGCGGGAGGGCATGACCGAGACCGAGCTCAAGCGGCTCTACCGCGCCGACGTCGAGCGGCGGCTCCTGGGCCAGAAGGTGATCGACCTGGAGGTCAGGCCGAAGGCCGAGGTCACGTGGGCGGAGGTGGCCGCGTACTACGAGGAGCACGCCTCCGAGGTGGGCGCGGTTCCGGAGCACTACGAGATCGCCGGGATCCTGATCCTGCCCGAGGTGAGCGAGAGCGCGAGACGGGCGGCGACCAAGCGGCTCGACGAGGCGCTCGAGCGTCTCGGCCGCGGCGAGTCCTTCGAGAGCCTGGCGAGGATCTACTCGGACGACCCCAGCGCCGCGAACGGCGGGAACCTCGGGACATTCGGTCCGGGCATGATGGTCCCCGAGTTCGAGGAGGCCGCGTTCGCGCTCGGCGAAGGCGAGACGAGCGGGATCGTCGAGACGCGCTTCGGCCTGCACCTCATCCAGGCCGTCGCCAAGAGCGGCGACACGATGCGCGCGCGACACATCCTCGCGCGACTCGCGCCCGGCCCCGACGACGACGCGCGGGCGGCGGCGCTCGCGGAGAGCCTGCGGCAGCGCGCGGTCGTCGGCGAGGACTTCGCCGAGCTCGCGAGGCGCTACTCCGACGACGCGCGCACGGCGCAGGCCGGGGGCGTGCTCGGCCGGTTCGCCCCGGACGATCTCGTGCCGGAGTTCCGCGCGGCCGTCGAGTCCCTTGAGCCCGGAGGCGTGAGCGCCGTCCTCAGGGGCGACGGAGGCTACTACGTTCTGACGCTCCTCCGCCACGAGGCGGCTCGCACGGCCACGCTGGACGAGATCCGGCCGCGGCTCCGGCAGTTCCTCGTGGACCGGCGCATGGAGGAGGAGTACCAGAAGCTGATCGACCGGCTCTCCCGGGAGATCTACGTGAGCATCCGGGACGCGGCGGACCCCTCGCCATGAGGCTGGACCTCTTTCTCAAGGTCTCGCGCCTCGTGAAGCAGCGGAGCGCGGCCAGGCAGCTCTGCGACGCGGGCCGCGTGGAGATCCTGGGGAGGAGGGCGAAGGCGGCGACCGAGGTGCGGCCGGGCGACGAGATCACACTGAGCCTGCGGGACAGGACGCTCACGGTCCGCGTGGTCGAGATCCCGAGCGGCAATGTGAGCAAGGAGAGGGCGCGCGCCCTCTGCGAGGTGATCGGGGACCGCGATGTCTCACGGCACTGAGGGTCGGCCGAGGCCGGCCCTCATGCGCATGGAGCCGGGGTCGGTGGGCGGGGGGCGGCAGCGCCCGGGCCGCCCGAGAGTCCTTCTCACGATGGGCGACCCGGCCGGCGTCGGCCCCGAGATCGCGCTCAGGACGCTCGCGGACGGTGGGCTCCGCGCGGACTTCGATCTCGTCGCCGTGGGCGCGCGGGACGTGTTCGAGCGCTGCGCGGCCCGGCTGTCGCTGCCGTTCGACGCGCAGGTCGTGGGGACCGCGCCGGAGGCGGCGCCGAGCGAGCCCGGGCGGCCGACGACGGCGGGCGCGGCGGCGGCCGCGGCGGCCGTCGTCGAGGCGGCGCGGCTGTGCCTGTCGGGGGCGGCCGACGCGATGGTCACGGCGCCGGTCATCAAGGCGACGGTCGCGGAGGCCGGCTACGACTTCCCCGGCCACACGGAGTTCCTCGCGCGGCTCGCCGGCGCCGGGTGCGTCGTGATGACGTTCGTGCACGGCGCGCGGCGCGTCGGCCTCGTCACGAACCACCTCCCGCTCGCCGCCGTGGCCGGAGCGCTCACGAAGGAGCTCGTGCTCGAGAAGCTCCTCACGCTCGCGCGCGGGCTCGACGCGGCGCTCGGCGTGAAGTTCCCGAGGATCGCCGTCGCGGCGCTGAACCCGCACGCCGGAGAGCGCGGCGCCATCGGCGACGAGGAGGCGCGCGTCATCGCGCCCGCCGTCGCGGCGGCCAGGGAGGCCGGCGTGGACGCCGAGGGTCCGCTCCCCGCCGACGCGCTGTTCCCGCGGCTCGGCGCGCGGGAAGGAAGCGGTCGCGAGGGAGGCGCGCGGTTCGACGCCGCGCTCGCGATGTACCACGACCAGGCGACCATCCCGCTGCGGCTGTGGGGCGTCGGCGACGCGGTCAACGTCACGCTCGGGCTTCCCATCGTGCGGACATCGCCGGGGCACGGGGTCGCGCTCGACGTCGCGGGTCGCGGCGTCGCCGACGCGGGCGGCATGATCGCTGCGACGCGCCTCGCGGGTGAGATCGCCGCGCGGATCGCGCGGCGGCGAACGGGGGCCGGCTGATGTCGCTCTCGCGGATCAGGGGACAGGACGGCGCGATCGCGCACCTGCGCTCGGCCTTCGAGGCCCGGCGGCTCGCCCAC
>VGIX01000064.1 GCA_016867725.1 Candidatus Effluviviaceae Genus I sp. | reverse complement strand
GCGACCTCAAGAGGCGCTACCCCGACCGTGTCGTCATCGTGAGCATGATGGCGAGCACCGAGGCGGAGTGGAAGGAGATCGCGCGGCGCGTCGAGGGCGCAGGCGCGGACATGATCGAGTGCAGCTTCTCGTGCCCGCACGGCATGCCCGAGCGCGGGATGGGGTCGGTGGTCGGGCAGGACGCGAACCTGACCTACGAGCGTGCGAAGTGGGTCGCCGAGGCCGTGAAGATCCCCGTCCTCATCAAGCTGACGCCGAACGTGACCGACATGAGACCGATCGCGCGGAAGGTGAAGGAGGCGGGGGCGGCCGGCGTGACGTGCATCAACACGGTCAAGGCGCTCCTGGGGTTCGACCTCGACACGTGGGCGCCGCGGCCGGGCGTGTACGGGAAGTCCACCATGGGCGGGTACTCGGGGCCGGCGATCAAGCCCATCGCGCTCCGGTTCGTGGCGGAGGTCGCGAAGGACGTCGGGCTGCCGGTGTCGGGCGTCGGCGGCGTCGTGACGTGGCAGGACGCCGCGGAGTTCATGCTCGCGGGCGCGGGGACCGTCCAGGTCTGCACGGCGGCGATGCGCTACGGGTATGACATTGTCGAGGAGCTTGTCGAGGGACTCTCACTCTATCTTGAGGACCGATGTCTCGCGTCGCCGGCCGATCTCATCGGGCGGGGGCTGCCGAACCTGGTGGCGCACGAGGCGCTGTCGCGCGAGTGGAAGGTCGTGAGCCGGATAGACGAGGCGCTGTGCGTGGGATGCGGCGGCTGTGTCATCGCGTGCCGCGACGGAGGGCATCAGGCCTTGTGCTTCGCCGAGCAGAGGCGAGGGACGGATCTCGAGCGCGTTCCGGTCGTTGACGACGAGAAGTGCATCGGCTGCGGGTTCTGCGCCACGGTGTGCCCCGTGAGCGGCTGCATCACGATGGCGGAGCGGGAGAAGGACCAGAGCTAGCCGTTGGCCTGAGGAAGTGCGCGCGTGAGGAGGGGCGCCCCGTCTGGTCCGCGGGGCGCCCGCGTTTTCCGCGGCGCTTGAGCCGCCCCCGCCGATGCCCTACAATCCGTCTCCATGAACGGCGAACTGGTGCGCATCGAGACCGAGGACGGCGTGGAGCTCGTCGGGTTCTACGCGGCCCCGGCGGGTCCCCCGACCCGGCGCGCCGTCCTCCACGTGCACGGCATGGCGGGCAGCTTCTACGAGAACCGCTTCGTGTCGGACGTCGGGCGGGCCGTCGTCGCCAAGGGGCTTTCCTTCTTCACGGTGAACAACCGCGGGCACGAGTTCGTGTCGGAGAACCTCCGCGGCCGCGGCGAGACGACGGAGTCCGTGCTGGGCGGCGCGTCGTGGGAGCTCTTCGACGAGTCCGTGTTCGACATCGGCGCGGCCGCCGACTTCCTGACGGCGCGCGGGCATGAGGGCATCTACTTCGAGGGCCACAGCCTCGGGTGCGTCAAGGTCGTGCACTACCTGACCGAGCGGCGCGACCCACGCGCCGTCGGCGCCGTGCTCATCTCCCCGGCCGACATGCTGGGCATCCGCATGGAGAACTCCGCGCGGCCGCTTGCGGAGATCGTCGCCGACGCGCGGCGGCTGGTCGCGGCCGGTCAGGGCGACACGCTCATGCCCGAGGCGGCGTACGTCGTGCCGCTCTCGGCGGCGACGGTCGTGTCGCTCTACGGCGACCCCGCGACGACCGACCTCTTCCCGTTCCGACTCGGCGACCGCGGCGACTACCGGAGGCTCGCGTCGCTCACCGTGCCGCTCCTCGTCGCGTACGGCACCGTGCGGGAGGCCGTGACCATACCGGTCCAAGAGGCCCTCGGGCTCGCGAAACGGCACGCCGCCTCGTCGCCGCGGGTCGAGACCGTGGCCGTCGAGGGCGGGAACCACACCTATCTCGGTCACGAGCGCAAACTCGCGCGGGCGGTGGCCGCCTTCGTGGAGGCGTGACGTGGCGCTCCTCATCACGGGCGGCAGGCTCGTCACCGGGATCGACTCGTACCACGCCTCGGTCCTCGTCGAGGACGGGCGCATCGCGAAGGTCGGCCGCGACCTCGTCGCGCCGCCCGGGGCCGAGGTCCTCGACGTCGCCGGGAAGCTCATCCTCCCCGGCGTCGTGGACGCCCACGTGCACGCGGGCCTGGACGCAGGCGGCCACCGCTCGTCGGACTTCCGCTCGACCACGCGCGCGGCCGCGTTCGGCGGCGTGACGACCGTCCTCACGTACGCCACGCCGGAGCGCGAGCAGACGCTCCTCGAGTCGCTGGCCGCGCTCAGGCGGCAGGCCGACGGGCACTGCCACGTGGACTACGGCGTTCACGTGGCGCTCGTGCGCTGGGACGACCGGGACGACGACGAGGTCCCCGCGCTCGTCGAGGCGGGGGTGCCGTCGTTCAAGATGTACACGGCATACTCCGCGCGCGGGCTTGCGAGCGACGACGAGCAGATCTACCACGCGCTGCTGCTGGCGTCGAAGCACGGGGCGCTCGTCGAGGTGCACTGCGAGAGCGAGTGGATCATTGACAGCAAGGTCAAGCGGCTCGCGAAGGAGAAGCGCCTGTCGCCGGCCGACTTCGCGGCGAGCCGCCCAGGCTACGCCGAGGCCGAGGCGGTCGCGGGCGTGCTGCGCGCGGCCTACAGCGCGGGCGCGCCGGTGTACATCGTGCACGTGTCGGCGGCGGAGTCGGTGGACGCGATCGAGGAGGCGTCGGACATCGGCCTCGAGGTCTACGCCGAGACCTGCCCGCAGTTCCTCCTGCTCGACCAGTCGAAGCTGGCGGGGAAGGACGGCCAGCGCTACGCCGCGTGTCCGCCGCTTCGCCGAGCGGGCGACCAGGCGGCGCTCTGGGACGCGCTGGACGAGGGCCTCATCCAGGTCGTCGCGACGGACCACTGCGAGTTCGCGGCGGCCGACAAGGACGCGGGCACGAACGACTTCCGGAAGATCCCCATGGGCCTTCCGGGCGTCGGGACGCTGCTGCCGCTCATGTGGCACTTCGGCGTTGGCGGCGGGAAGCTCCGCGAGAACGAGCTCGTGGACCGGCTCTCGACGCAGCCCGCCGAGATCTTCGGCCTTCATCCGAGGAAGGGCTCGCTCTCGCCCGGGAGCGACGCGGACCTCATCGTGTTCGACCCCGATCTCGAGGTCATCATCACTCCCGAGGCGCTTCACGGCCACGCGGACTACTCGCCGTACGACGGCTGCGCCGTGAAGGGCTGGCCGGTCTCCACGATGGTCCGCGGCCACTGGGTCGTGAAAGACCGCGAGCTCGTGGGCTCCCACGAGCTCGGGTCGTTCGTCGAGCGCGGCCGGGTGTGCCGCGGGCCGGGTGCGCGCTAAGGGACGATCGTTGCGAACACCCGCGGGACGTTCCAGAGGTCCTTGAGCATCACGAGAATGTGGTCGTTCATGATGTCGATCCCGTCGATCCGGTCGGGCACGCCGATCACCCTCAGCACCTCCCCGTCGTCCGGGTCCACCACGTAGAGCGAGTCGCTGTTGGCGATGACCACCCACGCGTTCTCCCCGTCGAACGCGACACCCTGAGGCGTCTCCGAGCCGCGGGGGGACGGGAACGACGACAGGTGGGTCCCGGTCGAAGAGTACACGTGGATGTGCCCGTCGCCGCCGCTCGAGCCGGCCGAGCTCCCGTAGTAGAACACGCCTGCCTCGGCGTCCCAATCCAGCCCGGACATGTTCGCGCTGTAGACCACGGGAATGCTCTCGGCGAAGTCCCGCGTCGTCGGATTCTGCTTGAAGATCCTGCTCCCCCCCGAGTACCCAGCGGTGCAGAGATACGGACCGTCCCACGCGGCGTCGCCCGTCCACGGCGACCGAGACTTCGTGGGTGTCGGTGTCCGACCCGTCGGTCACCTGCACGCGGACGGTGATCGTCCCGCCCTGCGCGAAGCGACGCGTGGCGGCCGGCTCGGACGACCAGTCCGTGTCCCACGAGCCGTCGCCGTTCCAGTCCCACCTGAACGAGAGCGCTCGGCCGCTCACCGTCGAGCCGCCGGCGTCGAACTCGAACTCGGTGAGCACGGTGCCCTGGTCGGGCGTCACCGTGAGGTCGGCTTCGACGGTCGGGCCTCCGGAGCTCGATCCTCCGCAGCCGGACGGCAGAGCACGCGACGCGATCAGCGCAAGCGGCAGTCGTCTCACGGCATCCTCCTCGCACGAGTCACAGCGTTGCGGTCGTTGTCCCCCATCTGCGCGACGGCCGGCGCGCAGGGGTCTGGAGATTGCCGCCCACAACCCGGTTGGGCGGCAAGCGATGAGTCGGGCACCTCGCCCGGCGGGGCAGCTTCGGGCGCCGGGGAAGGGGTTGACTGGGCCGCCCGCCGGGGGTATCCTCACAGGTTCTGAACAGGCCCCGCCGGGGTCGTGTCCGGGTTGCCAGGCGGCGGGCGGGGTCCGTGTTGCCGCGCGTGGCCTCCTCGGCGAGGGTGCCTTGTCTCGGGACCGAATCACACTCATTACCGGCGGTACGGTCTTCTCCGGAGGCCGCGGCGGGGTCGTCACCCCGGACGGCGCGGTCGCGGTCAGGGGGAACCGCGTCGCCGATGTCGGCCCGGCGCACGAGGTGACGGCGCGGAACCGCTCGGCCGACCGCGTGGACGCGACCGGGCGGCTCGTGATGCCGGGGCTCATCAACGCGCACACCCACCTCTACAGCAGCCTCGCCCGCGGGCTCCTCGCCGAGATCGAACCCTCCGCGAACTTCGTCGAGCAGCTCGAGCACCTCTGGTGGCGGCTCGACCGCGCGCTCACCGAGGACGACGTCCGCGTCTCCGCCGCGGTGGGCGCCATCGACCTCATACGGAACGGCACGACGACCATCGTGGATCACCACGCGAGCCAGACGGCCATCGCGGGGAGCCTCTCCATCGTGGCCGAGACGCTGTCGGACGTCGGCATCCGGTCGAATCTCTGCTTCGAGGTGTCGGACCGAAACGGCGACCGCGCGCGCGATGCGGGCCTGGCCGAGAACGAGCGGTTCGCTCGCGAGGCAGGGGCGCGCGACGACGGCGCGATGGTCGCGGCGAGCGTGGGTCTCCACGCGAGCTTCACGCTCTCGGAGGCGACGCTCGAGCGGGCGGCCGCCATCGCGCGCGCGAACAGCCTCGGCTGCCACATCCACAGCGCCGAGGACGCGGCGGACGAGGCCGACAGCCTCGCGCGATGCGGGAAGCGCGTCGTCGAGCGGCTGGAGTCCGCGGGCGTGCTGGGTCCCAGGAGCATCGCCGTGCACTGCGTCCACGCGGACGACCGGGAGCGCGAGATCCTGAAGACGACCGGGACGATGGTGGTTCACAACCCGCAGTCGAACATGAACAACGCCGTCGGCTGCGCGCGCGTGCCCGCGATGCTGGACGCGGGCATCCTCGTCGGGCTGGGCACCGACGGGTTCTCGACCAGCATGTTCGACGAGATGAAGGTGGCGAACCTCATCCACCGGCACGAGGCGCGCGACCCCCGCGCGGGGCGCGACCTGGCGCGACGGCTCTGCATCGAGAACAACCCCGAGATCGCGTCGCGGCTGGTCGGGAGCCTGGTGGGCACGCTCGAGCGCGGCGCGCTTGCCGATCTCATCGTCCTGGACTACGACCCGCCGACCCCGCTTGAGAGCGCGAACTTCGACGGGCACCTCCTCTTCGGGCTGAGCGGGCGATGCGTGGAGAGCGTGATGGTCAACGGCGCGTTCGTGATGCGCGACCGCGAGTTTCTGACCGTGGACGCGGGGGCGGTCGCCGCGCGCGGCAGGGAGCAAGCGAGCGCGCTCTGGAGGCGCATGTGAGCGGCCGCACGGGGACAGCCGGCGTGGGCGTGCGCGGGGCGGCCGTGGCGGGACTGGTCTGCGCGAAGTGCGGCGCGAAATGCGCGCCGGGCGACGCGCGCATGACCTGTCCGGCCTGCGGGCTCGAGGGCATCCTCGACGTCCGGTACGACTACGACGCCGTCGCCCGCGGCTTCACGCGCGCCGACCTCGAGCGCTCGCGCGAGGAGTCGCTGTGGCGTTACCTTCCTCTGCTTCCCGTGGACGTCTCACGGCTGCCGCGCCTCAGGACCGGATGGACCCCGCTCTACCGCGCCGACGGGCTCCTCGGCCTCTCGAACCTCTACATCAAGGACGACAGCCGCAACCCGACGGCCTCGCTCAAGGACCGCGCGACGGCCGTGGCGATGGCGCGCGCGCTGGCGGAGGGCGCGAC
>VGIX01000063.1 GCA_016867725.1 Candidatus Effluviviaceae Genus I sp. | reverse complement strand
GACGACGCGAGCATGCGCACGGTCGGCCTCCCTTCGCCTCGCCCGCCGGCTTCGAGAGAAGGGCCCTCGCCGAGAAGGGCGGGCCCCGCGTGCAGCATCAGGCTCTCGGGGATCCTACTCGTCGAGCCCCTTGAGGACGCTCAGCACCGCGTGCTTCTCGGTGGTGTTGTACATGAGAGCCAGTCCGAGGTCGCCCTTCTGGGCGTTGATCATCCCGCCCTCGCCCGCTGACATCACGACCTGCATGTCCCAGCCGGCTGCCTCGAGCTCCTTCGCGTACTTCTCGGCCCCTCCACCCTCCAGCTCGCTCAGGTGGACGCTGACCGTCTTCTGACCGCTCTGTGTCTGGTCGAGACGGGTCACGTTCGTCACCTTGCCGTAGGTGAACTTCGGCACACCGTCGAACATGTCCCCCGGCCACTCGCTCGTCTCCGAGATGGTCGTGGTGCCTTCCTGCGTCTTGATCGTGACATCGCCGCCGCCGAGGTCGACATCTGCATCGCCTCCGGTCGCCCCCTCGATGGTCTTCTCCATCAGGCCCTCGGCGAGCTTCTCCTCGCTCTTCTTGCCGCAGCCGGCGGCGACCACGGCGACGAGCAACACGACGACTCCGAGATGCGCCATCCTCCGCCAACGAACCAGCATCGTCCTGCCTCCCGCGCGGTCCGCGCCCCTGGTTTCTGAGACCCTCACTCCCAAGGCGGCGATTGTGCAACAGACCGGACTGTCTGACAAGGGCGTCCTCGGTGCCGTCACCTGAGCAGGACGAGCTTCCGCGCGTCGCGGAAACCGTCGGCCTCCATCGAGTAGAAGTACACCGAGGCCGCGACCTCGCGCCCGGCCGCGTTGCGACCGTCCCACGAGACCTCGTGCTCGCCGGGTCCGAACGGGCCGTCGGCGAGCACGCGCACGAGCCGCCCCGCGGCGTCGTACACGCGCAGACGGACATCGGTCGCCGCCGGAAGCGCGAACCGGATGGTCGTCGAGCGCGCGGAGGGGTTCGGCGCGCTCTGGTGGAGCGCGATGACCGGAGCGCCCGGCGCGTCGCCGTCGCCGACGGCCGCGGCCTGATACATGCGGTCCGCGAACTCGGGGCGGTCGATGAACGGGTTCCTGTTCCCCTGCATAGCGTAGACGGTCCCGTTCCGCTCGAGCTCCTTGCGGTCGACGGGGTCGGCCTCGTGCCAGCCGAGCAGGAGGCTGACCGCCCAGGGCAGGATGTCGGCGCCGTCGGTCATGGCGCTGCCTGACCAGGCGGCGTCCTCGGTATGGTACCGCACTGTGACGTAGAAGAACGTCCGCGCGAAGTCGCCCTTGTACTCGTCGATCGGCTCGAACGCGGGCCCCGAATAGCCTGGGTACACGCAGTTGCCCTTCCTGCTCCCGTTCAGTGAGGTCCAGGTCGGCGACGCGACCTCACCGTAGGGGTCGTTGCCGCGCTGGTTGTTGACGAAGTTGTCGGTCGGATAGATCGTGTGGAGGTCGGAGTACTTCGGCAGAAGCTCGCCGCCCGACCAGCTCGAAGGCCAGACATGCTCGCGGTTGTACCCCGTGCCCTCCACGCCCCCGATCCCGCCCTGATCAACGCCGAAGGTGTACTCGTACGGCGGCTCGCCGCCCGGGACGTCCGAGTACATGTCCCACACCTTCCCGTTCGGCTTGTCGTCGGTCGTGTAGAACGCCTCCCACGAGTACGAGTACGGGAGGACCGTGTGGCCGTCGGTGATCTCGTGCAGGGCCGCGCGGAGGTCGTCGCCCGCCAGACCCTCGGCGGCGGCGTAGTAGCCGGGCGGCACCGTGACGTCCACGAAGTCGAAGGAGAAGCTCACGCTGTCCATGGCGTTCGCGTAGAGGTCCTCGACCCCGTCCACGACAAGCCAGTACTCGCCGGGCGACATGGTCGAGACCGTGAGCACCGCGCGGTCGGCGTGGTGCGCGTCTCTCGCGGCGCCGACGACGGTCAGCCCTTCGATGGTGTAGCTCGTCGCCGTGCCGCAGGTCGTCGCGTCCACGGGCTCGGAGAACGCGACGATGAGAGTCGTCTCCGTCTCCGCGTAGACCTGGTAGATGGACGGCGCCGCGGCATCGCCCGCCCACACGACGTCGGCGGCGCGGCGCGGCTCGAGCGCGAAGGCGCCGTCGGCGTAGATGACCGGCCCGACGACGTCGTAGGCCGTTCCGAGCGCGGGCTGGGACGCGTAGCCGAGGTCGTCCACGCGCCCCGGGCCGCTCCCGTCGTCCACCTGCCACCGCCCCGAGCCGAGGAGCGCGTTCGTGCAGACCGCGCCCTCGACCCTCACGAGCACGCCCTCGTAGTCCTCGGACGAGGACGCGGCCGTGGACACGACGGCCGGATCCGGAAGCCCGGCGCCGGGTACGGCGCCCGTCACGATGGCGCCCACGAGCATCGTGGTGCCCGCGTACACGACGTCGGCGTTCTCGGTGACGGTGCCGCGGACGGTCACGGAGTCCCCCTCGGCGGGCGCGGAGGCGGCGCGCGCCCAGAGCCCGGACCGCGGGCCGCTCCCGTCCTGGATGGAGAAGAGCGTTCCGTAACTGCCGGTGACCACTCCGTGCGTGATGACCGCATACCCGTTGTACGGCGAGCTTCCGCCCGTCCCCTGCACGGCGCTCACCGACACGACGAACGGAAGGGAGTAGCTCCGGATGTCGGTGATGGTCGTGCCGGGAATGCTGTTCGTCGCGTGGATGCGGAAGTACACGGTCGTCCCCGCGTTCTGCCCAGGGATGGCCTCGTCCGTGCGGTACACGCTCCTCGACGCGGGCGACATGGGGATCTCGTTCGGGAGCGAGAACTGCGACACGCCCCAGAAGAGCGACACCGTGGCGATCGCGACCGTGTCGGTGACGACGGCCTCGACGTGCACGGCCTCACCGGCAAGGGGCGCGGGAGGGTCGGTCGCGACGTCGGACACGACCGGGCCCGGCGTCGGCGGCGCGGAGGAGTGGGTCCCAGGGCTTCCGTCCGTGGGATAGTCGACCTCGGTCGCGGTCCACTCCGACGGATCGTAGGTCGTCGAGGGGTTGACGACGCCGTACTTGCGGACGTAGTCCTCGTTCTCGAACGCCGTGCCGTCCACGACGGCGTAGTCGACGACGATCGAGCTTGCGTTAAGCAGCTTCGCTCCGTCCCCGACCTTCCCGTTCCAGAGGCTGTTGTTGCTCGACCAAGCCTCGTCCGCGAAGTCCACCTGGAAAGGGATGGTCGTGGTGCGGTCGCCTGCGACGAGCGCCTCGCCGGGCTCGATCGATCCCGAGAGCGGCCAGGTGAAGATGTCGCCCCAGTTCCCCACCGCCACCAGAGACCACCCCGTGAGGTCCACGGAGGCCGCCCCCGCGTTGTAGATCTCGATGAACCTGTCGGTGAGGTAGTTCAGGCGGGGGTCGCACATCTCGGAGATGAGGACGCCCGCGTACGCGCCGGGGACCGCGACGGCGATCAGGAGCCCCGCGATCGTCGCCCGGAGTGCCGTCTGCCGCATGACACCGCCTCGCTCTCTGTCCGTGACGGACTGAGGCGCCGCCCGGTCCGGCGCCCGCGCCGCTAACACGCCTCGATCCGCCGGCGGGCGAACCTGATGATCAGAACGAGCAGAAGAACGACCAGGAGCACGGCCGCGATGGGGACGAGGACCGCGAGGATGGACGTGACGATGGAACCTCCCAGCTCGCCTGTGGCCACGACGGGGTTGCCCAGGCCGCCGGTCGTCGCGGAGGACGTGCCGCGCACCACGACGGTCGCCGCCTGGATGGCCCCCGCGACGCCCCCGCCCGCGATGACGGCCAGCGACCACCTCAGAAACGGCGAGACGTCTCCGACCACCGACGCCGTGATCAGGATCCCCGCCACGACCGCCGCGGGGGTCGCCGCGGCGTCCATCAGGTTGTCCACCCAGGGGACGTAGTACGCGACCACCTCGAGCACGGTCGCCACGGCGAAGGCCGTGAGCGCGTACGGCGTCCCGATCCACTGGAACCCCTGCGCCAGCGTCACGTGGCCCGTCATCGCGGCGATGCTGAGGACGAGGAACGGCACGAACACGCGGTACCCGCACGCGGCGGAGAGGCCGAGGCCGATGAGAATGCTGAGCGCGAGCTCCACGCTCCCTCCCCTCACGGGGCTGCGGTCACCGCAACACGGAACCCGAAGTGGTCGCTCCCCCCTTCGAGGCTCCCGCAGAACCGCGCGGCCCTGAGGAACGCCGGACCGACCCGCTGCCACGAGCCGCCTCGTACGACGCGCCCCGCGCCGGCGGGCGGCCCGACGGGATCGGTGACAGCGGCCCTGCCCGGATCGCAGGTGTGCCAGTCGTTGCACCACTCCCAGACGTTCCCGGCCATGTCCGAGAGCCCGAGCGCCTCGGGCGCGTCGGCGTAGCTCCCCACGGGCGTGGTCCAGCCGAGGGTCCAGCAGCAGTTGACGCGGCCAGCGTCGGGCGGATCGTCGCCCCACGGGAAGAAACGGCCGTCGTCGTACTGCCCCGCGTACTCCCACTCCGCGTCGGTGGGCAGGCGGAACCCCTGCGCCCCGTAGGGGTCTCCGCCGTTGCAGGCCCAGTCACCGTCGTGCCGATAGGCGCGCGGCAGCCCGGCCCGCAGACTCAGCCAGTCGCAGTACCGCGCCGCGCCGTACCACGTCACGCACTTGACGGGATGGTCGGCATTGACGCCCCGGCCCGCGTCGCGCAGGGCGAAGGCGCCGCCGGAGAACGCGATCTCGCAGTCGGCGTTGTCGAGGTCCAGAAGCTCGACGCCGCCTTCGTCCAGACCGTCCATCACCGAAGCGGGCGTGGCGTTGACGTAGCCCCGGTCGAAGGCCCACCGGACCGCCTCGAGGTACTCGAGGTTGGTCACCTCGCGCCGCCCGAGGCGGAAGCCGCGGGTGAGCGTCACGCGGTGCGGGCTCTTGCCGCACGGGGCCGCCCCGTCGCCCATCGTGAACGCCCCGGCGGGCACGAGGACCATGCCCGCCAGGGGCTCCGGGCTCCATGTCCGCACGGAGTCGGCGGCCGCGGCCCCCGATGCCGACGCCGCGAGCACAACGCAACACCATGCGGCCAGCGACCGGCCGGCGCCTCTCATGCACCCCCCGATCAGTTCAGGATCAGCGTGATCCCTGCGCGCGCGCTCCATTGGTCGTACCGGAAGTCCTTGGCGTCCTCGACGGCGCTCCCGAGATCGCGCTCGGGGTCGTTCGACTCGTACAGGACCTCTCCGAAGAGCTCGATGCTGCCGGCCGGGCTGAGTGAGGCGCCGACGCCGGCGACCCAGCCGAACGAGTTCTCGCCGTCGTCCAGCTCGAAGTCCTCGAACAGGTTGCCGCCGTAGCGGATGACCTTGTACTGCATGCCGCCGGTGACGTAGGGGTTCAGACTGCCCATCGGGAGGTAGATGCGGCCGAGGAGGTTGATCGGATAGCTCGTCACGTCGTAGTCGATCCCGCTCTCCACGTGGTCTTCCTTGAACTTGAACTCGACCGATCCGACGACACCGAGCCACGGTGCGACGTTCAGCAGCACGTGCGCCCCCGCCAGGGGGCTGCCGCTCTCCGCGTCCGCCGACTGGCCGTAGCCGCCGTGCACGCCGACCCCCAGCCCCGTCGGGGCGGCCAGCGCGGGACCGGAGAGAAGCACGGCGGCCGCGAGGCCCACGGTCCACGATACGAACGTTGTTCTCATCACGCGCACCTCCGTACGCCACCTGCGACTGCGTTGGGAACGCTGCCGACTCGCGCGAACCTCGCCCACGATGATACCGGCTCGACGAAGTGAGAGGCAAGGCGGCAATCTGCCCGGGACGGCGGTTCGCCTGCCGCTCCCGAGCCCGGCAAGGTACGCGCCCCGACGCATCCTGCACGGTGAGCCTCACCGCGGCCGGATCGGACAGCGGAGGCCGGGCGTGCTATCATGGATGGTGGCAACCGCAGTCATCCGAGCGCTCGCCGAGGAAGCCGAGGGCCCCATGAACCGCACCCTGTCGAGGACCATCGCCGTCGTGGTCGTCGCGGCCGTCGCCGCTGGCGCGCCGCGAGCCGCGCCCGCCGTGGAGATCACCTTCCGCGTCCGCATGTCCTATCAGATCGAGCTGGGCGCCTTCGACCCCGGCAGCGACTTCGTGGACATCGCGGGCACCTTCAACGGCTGGGGCGGCTCCCCCCTCACGCCTCTGGCCGACGCCGACGGCGACAGCATCTACGAGGTCACGCGGGGCGGCTTCACGCCCGGCCAGCAGATCGAGTACAAGTTCCGCCGAAACGGCGTCTGGGACGGCACCGAGGAGTTCCCCGGCGTCGGCAACAACCGCTTCTACACCGT